>JAOZOH010000193.1 GCA_029933365.1 Desulfuromusa sp.
GTTTCGGTGAGATATTAGGGACACAAATTTAGCATTACAGTACAAAGAACAGTGCTGTAAAAAAGAGAACAAATTATCTCCGAAAGGGCAAAACCAGAGAGATCTGGTGACGCAAAACCACGGGTCCTCAATTATGGGACAGCCGGGTTGCCGAAGAGAATGCAGTGCATTTTCCAAAGAACCCGGTCTTCTTTCTAATGCGCTCATCTCCGGCAACGGTGGTGAGCGCATTTTTTGTCCAGTCAATTCTTGAAAGGGCATCGGGAGAAAAAAATGAAAAGATTGATAATTGCAAAGATTGTTCTGCTGACTTTAGTGACTGTATGCTTCGCGGCCAACGTGTGGGGAAAAACAGTCACCCTTTCCTGGGATCCCAGCCCAAGCGAAGTGTCCGGCTATAAAATTTATTATGATACCGGGTCTTCGGCGGCACCGTTAGATGGGACGGGAGCAACAGAAGGTAGTTCCCCTATCGATGTCGGGAATGTCCTGACCTTTACTGTGAATGGTTTGCCTGATGCTGAGGAACATTATTTTGCAGTCACCGCTTATGATGCTGAAAATCATGAGAGTACCTATTCCAATACTGTGACCAGTCCCGTAGTTGGTGGTGAAAACAGTCCTCCGATACTGTCTGCCATCGGCAATAAATCTATTCTTGAGAGTGCCACCTTAAATTTTACTGTCTCAGCAACCGATGCCGATGGTGAGACTTTAACCTACAGTGCTGGCGGCTTGCCAACCGGCGCTAGTTTTAACAGTTCAACCAGAGCTTTCAGCTGGACTCCCGCATCCAACCAATCCGGCAGTTACTCTGTAACATTCACGGTGAATGATGGCAGTGCTAGTGATGCAGAAACAATCAATATTACAGTAACAAACGTCAATCAACCACCGGTTCTGGATCCTATTGGTGCACAGAGTCTAGCAGAAGGTGACTCTTATAATCTTATCATCAGTGCTAGTGATCCCGACAATAATCCTCTGACTTACAGCGCAAGTAACCTGCCTTCGGGGGCAGTCTTTATCCCCTCAACACGCTCATTCAGCTGGATTCCAGGGAATGATCAGGCTGGAACGTACCAGGTGTTATTCTCGACCAGTGACGGCTCACTCAGCGATTCAGAAAACGTCACTTTTACGGTTGGAAATGGTAACGAAGCACCAGTTCTGACCTCTATTGGCAGTCAGACGATAGGGGAGAGTTCCCTGCTGTCATTTGTGATAACAGCGAGTGATGTGAACGGTGACAGTCTCAGCTACAGTACTTCAGGATTGCCAACTGGAGCTGTTTTTGCTGCAGATCAGCAGCGTTTCAGCTGGACTCCTGATTATACTCAAGCGGGTAATTTCACCGTGCTCTTTACTGTAACGGATGGGTTGTTCAGTGATTCTGAATCTATTGCAATAACGGTCACAAACAGCAACCGTCCTCCTGTCATCAGCGGTACTCCCGGTGATTCTGTCATGGCCACGGCAAGTTATTCTTTTACCCCGGTTGCCAGTGACCCTGATGGTGATGCCATAACTTTCTCCATTACGAATAAACCAAACTGGGCAACGTTTAGTACTGCGACTGGTGAGCTCAGCGGTACCCCGTCAGAAGCTCAAGTGGGGATTAATTCCAATATTGTTATCAGTGTCAATGATAGCAACAGCAGTGTTTCTCTGTCGTCGTTTACTATTGATGTTATTGCTTATGCTAACCAGGACTCGGATGGTGATGGAGTTCTTGATCATCTGGACGCTTTTCCGAATGACATCAATGAATGGGTCGATACGGACGGTGATGAGATTGGTAACAACGCTGATCTTGATGATGATAATGATGGCATTGCTGACGTACGTGATGGCTTTCCTTTGGATGCTACCCAGTCTGGTTGGGTTGTCTCGGCAACGGCAGGTGCTGGCGGGTATATTACCCCCGAGGGTGAAACTTCTATCCTCTATGGAGGTTCGCAGCATTATCAACTAACTCCAATGGCTGGATACTATGTTGATGATTTACTGGTGGATAATTTATCTGTCGGTTTAGTTGCTGATTATGTGTTTGATAATGTCAGTGCTCATCACAGTATTGTTGCAATCTTTGCCCCGATCCCGACCGGGCTCAGTCATGATCCCACCGCAGCTGGTCTTAGCGGAATTGAGCGAGTGGATGGTGGTGATGATGGTACTAACCTGGTTGATAGCAAGCCAAAGCAGGATCTTGATTTCCGCTTCCGGGTTGTACTACGTGATTCTGCTGCTGTAGATCAGCGCAAGGTTTTCCTGGTGTTGGATGGATATAAATACGAGATGCAACTTGAGGGCGGTGCGCTTGCGAGTGGTGCCGACTATATCTATACAACCCGTTTAGGGGCTTCTGCCACGCATCGATTTAATTTTAAAGCAGAAGATTTATCTGACAACCAGGTCTGGCGTTATCCAGAAAGTGGGGATTTGCCCGGTCCTGTAGTCGAACTGCTCAATGGCAAGAATGTTGTTGGTGTGGCTGCTAATATCAATGGCTATGCCTTGAATGCAACGGAAGTTTTTAGTGATAATCAGGTGTATCGCTGGTTACCAGCGGCTGGAGCTAGTGGGCAGTTTGCATTGACAGATTCAGGTGCGCCTATTGCCTCCGCTGAAGGTTATGTTCTGAAGCGCGGTTCCAGTGCGACCTTGGGTGATCTTAGTCTTTATCCTCAAATCTCTGACCCTGTGCATGAATTTCAAATTCAACCAGGCTGGAATCTGATCAGCAATCCCTATGGTGGCAATGTCTCTTTAGCTGCCGTTGAAGTTCGGTTGGGAACTGCCGCACCGGTCTCATGGTTAACGGCAGCAACAAATAATCTGCTTGTTGATGCGCTCTATTCTTATCTGGGGACAGATTGGGGTAATCGTAACGAATTTACCAGTGCTGCGGGGACACATGCAGCGGTTCTGGTTCCGTGGATCGGTTATTGGATCTATGTAAATCCAACTGAGCAGGATATCTCGTTGCTCATTTCAAAGCCTTTGCAATAACAGGAGGATGACGATGAAAAGATTCCTTAAACACAATATATTTCTTTTTCTCTTGCTGTCCTTGCTATCTGCCTGTGGTGGCGGTGGAGGAGGGGATTCGAGTGAAACCAGCAGGGCAGTTGATGGTGGCGGATCTGCCACAGCGACCACTTTAGTTGGCACAGTTGCTGATGGTTATCTCTCGGCTGCCTGGGTTTTTCTCGATAGGAACCAAAATCAAGTTTACGATAATGGCGAGCCAATGGCAGAGTCTATAGCCGGAGGGGCTTTCACCTTAGAAGTTAATCCCGGAGAGGGAGAACTTTACCCTGTTGTTGTACAGGTTTTTGCTGGGCAAACAGTTGACGAAGATACCGGGGTAGCGGTCACTGATAGCTATCTGTTGGAAACCATGCCGGGGCACTGGGGTTTTGTGTCCCCTTTGACGACTCTGGTCAAGTTGGAATGTGATAAAAACCCGTCTTTTTCTGTGCAACAGGCTGAATTAGAAGTTCGTTCGCGGTTGGGCCTCGCAGATTCAGTTTCACTTTTTACTGACTATATTGTGCCGGGGACAGTGGATGAAAATGTTGCTGCAGAGTACGGTCGTGCCCACCGGGCAGCCCAGGTTGTTGCCAAAATTATGGGCAGTTTGCGGACCAGTCTTGCCCAAAACTTAGGTGGGCAGATTGCTGACACTGAGCAATTATTGGCCTCCTTTATCGTGAGTGACCAGATTCTCTGGCAGGCGCCGCTGATTGAGTTGGCTCTTGAAAACGAGCGTAACCAGAATGAGGTGATGGATGTCTCTACCTTAACGACCGCTATTTTAGAAGAAATTGATGTCATTGGTCTGGATGCCGATTTACTGGCGCGTTACGAACAACGCCTGGGACAGAATTTTGAGATATGGGATATGCAACCGCCGCAGCTACAGAGCCAAACTCCCCCTGTAGATGATACCGCTTCGGTTGATGCAATTGTCTCGGTATTGTTCGATGAAGCGCTCGATGAAACTTTGTTGACGAACGGTATTATTGAACTGGCAGGGCCGAACGGATTGGTTGCAGGAAATTTTGAATATGATACTGAGCTTACTCGTCTAACCTTCACTCCGAGTCAGTTATTGGTGCCATTCAGTCATTATCAGGTGACTGTGAAGGACGTGTTGGCAGATACTCTTGGGAACCCATTGGGAACCGATATAACCTGGGCTTTTAGAACTATTTTTGATCAAACGCCACCACCTCTTCCAGATTTTTAAGTTTTCCAAAATCGACAAGGGCTACATCCTCTCGGGGTGTAGCCGTTATTTTTTGGCTAAATAAATGAAAAGAAGGATTACAT
>JAOZOH010000194.1 GCA_029933365.1 Desulfuromusa sp.
AGGCGGGATAGTCGGGCCAATAATTGATCCGGCAACCGTTACGGCACAGGAGAATGGTCGTTTGTAGCCCTCCTTGACCATGGCCGGCACCAAAGTATTACCGAAGGCGGCTGTATCGGCCACTGCTGCTCCGGTCATTCCGGCAAACAGAACCGACGCGATCATGTTGGAATGGGCCAATCCACCACGCAGGTACCCAACTAGCGCATTGGCAAAATCGGCCAACCGCCCGGTGATCCCCGAGCGATTCATAATTTCTCCAGCGAGGATAAAAAACGGCATCGCCATAAAAGTAAAAAGATCCAACCCCTCGAAATAACGTTTAGGAGCCATCATCAGAAAATTGTCGCCACCGATCTGTACCAATCCGGCGACACCAGCGACACCCAGAGTGACGCCAATCGGGAGACCAATCAGGATAAAAAAGAAAAAAATCAGCAGAACGGTAATCATGACAGCCCCCTATTGTGTCATCGGGGCAGCAATGGTTTTCTGTCCCCGAACCATTGCTGCAAAGATTTGAAATGCTGTCAGCGCGGAAGAAATTGGTACCGCCGCAAAAGGGACAACCATCGTCATTCCGAAGATGGTTGCATACTGGCCGAGTCCTGACCTGGCCATCCCGATTCCATACCAGGCCAGAAAAATAAAAAACGCGATACTGACGAGGTCAAGGGAGATTGCCAAAGCTCGGGCTCCCTGCTTGGGAAGAAATCGACCCACCACATCGAGGCCGATATGTTCTCGGTAAAAAGCTCCACAGGAAACAGCCAGCAGTGCTGCCCAGATCATCACGTAGCGGGATAATTCTTCTGTCCAAGTAAATCCCAGATGGAGAAAATAGCGTTCAACCACTTCAAACCAGATAATCACCACCATAATTCCCACCAGCAGGGCACAGATGCGTTCAACCAACCAGTTCATTTTTCTGGCAAACTGATAAAGGCTCGATTGATCAGTTACGTCCATTTAAAACTCCTCAGTAAGAGCGTTTCTTTCAACTTGAATCGGCGAGTAAATCGCTTAAAAGAGTGTTCCCTACCGGAACAGGTTCAATTAACAATGTGAGTTCCACAATTTTCCTGCACAGCCTTCAGTAGGTTTTCGGCGGAGGTAATAATCACCCGTTTCCCCCCACCATTCAAAAAATTTATTGCCGCCTGAACCTTTGGTCCCATACTTCCAGTAGCAAACTGCCCCTGCTGCAGATACTCCTCTGCTTCAACAACGGTCATCAGCTCAATTGCCCGCTGGGTCGGCTGATTAAAATCGATATAAACGTTGTCAACCGCTGTTAAAATAATCAGCATATCGGCAGCCAGTTCATTGGCCAGCAACGCAGATGAGAGATCTTTATCGATCACGGCATTGACGCCCGACAAATACCCCCGATTGTCGGCAACAACCGGTATCCCACCGCTGCCAGAAGCAATTACACAGATTCCAGTATCTAGCAAGCGGTGAATCGTATTTGCTTCGACAACTCGTTGTGGTTTTGGAGATGGGACAACCCGGCGATAACCTTTGCCATCCTGAGCGACAACGTTCCAGTCTGGATGTTTCTGTAATAAATCGGTAACTTTCTCTTCGGGGTAAAAAACTCCGATTGGTTTCGTCGGATGAGAAAATGAAGGATCTTCCGCATCCACCTCGACCATCGTCACCAGTGTGATAGCGCTCTTTTTTATCCCCTTGAGACGGAATGCGTTATATAGCGATTCTTGCAACTGATAACCAATCGCCCCTTGAGTATCGGCAACACAATTTTTCAATGGGACAAAATGGAGTTCACCTGACTCAAAAGCAAGTTCAGAACGGCGTAAGATAAAACCAACCTGTGGACCATTACCGTGAGTCAGAACAACCTCGTAGCCAAGAGCAATAAAATCGGCAATATAGGCTGCCGTTTCCTGTGCGGTTCGCAACTGATCTTTAATTTCAAGATGATCATCATCTTTGATCAGAGCATTTCCACCAATAGCAACCACAACCCGCTTTATTTCCAATGCCATGCCGAATTCCTCTGGTTTGTGGTCAGTCAGCATATTTTTCAACATAGAGTGCCGGGATAGCAGCATACATTGCTGCCGCCTTGACCAGTTCATCTTTCCACGTCACCTCGTTGGGAGCGTGAGCCTGATCTTCATGGCCGGGACCAAATCCGATACAGGGGATATTGTAACGCCCCATGATCGAGACCCCGTTGGTTGAGAATGTCCACTTGTCGACGACTGGTTTTTCTTTAAACAGGGAAGTATACGCCTCAACCAGAGTTTGACAGGCAGCATGCTCCTCAGGAAGAACCCAGCAGGGAAAATAGCACTCGGTCGGATAGGTAAGGTCTGTATATGAGGGGCGATCATAATTATACATGCTTACCTTGCCAGCAGCCCTTTGTACTGCCGGAAGCTGACGGATCTCTTCCAGTGCCCCTTCCCAGGTTTCACCATCGGTCAAACGGCGATCAATTGAGATAGAACAACCATCGGCAACGGCACAACGGGAGGGGGAGGTCGAAAAAATTTCAGAAACGGTCAGAGACCCTTTGCCGAGAAACAAATCATCTTTGAGCCGCAGATGCAGCTCCTGCAATTCCTGGAGAATTGGTGCCATCTTGAAAATGGCGTTGTCTCCCCGCTCTGGAGCTGAGCCATGAGAACTGACGCCTGCAATATCGACCCTGATCTCCATCCGTCCCCGTTGCCCCCGATAGACACCAAGGGAGGTCGGCTCAGTTGAAACGACAAACTCAGGCCGGATATTGCTTTCACCAATAATGTACTGCCAGCAGAGACCGTCACAATCCTCTTCCTGAACGGTTCCCGTGACCAGCAGGGTATAATCACCCTCAAGATCAAGATCTTTGATGATTTTAGCAGCGTAAACCATTGATGCCATGCCACCCTCCTGATCACTGGCACCTCGCCCAAAAACAACTTGATCGTCTTCGTAGCCGGTATAGGGATCGTGATCCCAATTGTCCCGGTTACCGATGCCAACAGTGTCAATATGAGCATCCATGGCAATTAGATGTTGACCCTTGCCGATATAACCAAGGATGTTCCCCATCGGATCGATCTCAATCCGGTCAAAGCCAACGGTTTCCATCTCCTGCTTGATCCGTAGGATAACTTTTTCTTCATCACAGCTCTCACTGGGAATAGCAATCATCTCCCGGAGAAAAGCCGAAATTTGCGGTCTATAAAATTCTGCTCGTGTCACTATCTTTTCAAAATCAATTATCATGGAATAGCTCCGTTAACTCTGTGGATGGATGGAAAGTTTCGCCAGGCGGTCAATATTCGGTTTGTTTTCAATACTTTTCAGTCGATCCAGACTGCTTTTCCAATTTGAGCGGATCATCGATTGTACTTGAACCAAGTTGCCAGATTTCAGTGCCTCAAGGATCAGATGGTGCTCGGTAACCGAATCCTTGGCACAAGCGGAACCGGCAAAATAAGTCACTTCAACCCGACGATAACGGATTTTGAGATCGTGCAGGATGTTGATGAGAAAAGGATTATTGGAACGATCGATGTAGACATCATGAAATTGTGCATCAGCTCGGGATGCCGCCACCGGATCGCCAGCATCCAGCGCTCGGTCTAAAGCTAGATTGATTTCTTCCATTTTATTAAAATCGGGAACTGACAAGCTTTCGATCGCCTGAGCTACCGCCAATTCTTCTAATGTCCATAAGATAGGATAGATGCTCTCTGGCTCTTCAAGGGAAATCTCCGCCACCCGTGTCCAGCGATTTGCCGAAGACTCGACCAGATCCTTGTCTTCCAACCGTCTCAGTGCTTCACGAACCGGGGTGCGACTGACCCCCATCTTTTCTGCCAGATCCTTGTCTAGAATTTTTTCACCAGGGCGGAGTTCACCCTCCATAATCCAGCTGAGCAGGGTATTGTAAACTTCTTCCCGCATACTGAAGCGGTTGATCGGTTTGGAATTGGCGGGTATCGGCATAGCGGGAGGTCTTTCCCTTTCAAGTTGTAGCTGAAACGGTGGAGATAAATTAAAGGTTTGACATGTCTCTAATGAATCGCCATATTGGATGTGATATATCAGTTGAGAGTTTTTGTCAAGAACCCATTGACCATATTGTACTCTCAGCAACTAACAGAATGGCTTCATTTCGCATCCACTGTCGACGTCTTGCCCTTAATTGAGAGAAACTGAGGGGTGAGGTGAGTTTGGGTACCAAGGTGAATAAATATTTTAGCTGCAGATATAAAGCAAAAGATGCTAATTTCAGCGCAAAGAGGGAGTACCTATGTTTTTTAATCCAGCCATGTTCGGAAGCTAT
>JAOZOH010000065.1 GCA_029933365.1 Desulfuromusa sp.
CGTTGGCATGTCAAATGGTTACATCGATGCATGTGTTTTTTTGGGTGAACTCCTGTAGTTACATCAATTTTGATGGTCTCGTTAAAACGAATTAGATGGCTAAGCAAAAATTTCGTCCCACAAGGCGGAGTGGTTTTTCAAGGGTGAAGGCATACATGTTGTATGTCGAGGTCTTGAAAAAACACTGCAACGCAGGAGGGCGGACTTTTTGCGACGCCATCAACTTTGCTTCTGGTAGAATTTATAAAGATAGATTTTCGGTGAAAAATCAATTGGTCTTGGGTATACTCACAGACATTGGGCTGAACAGGTAAGAACAAAGAAATTGTTGGAGGAGGTGTTATGGGTAAGACCTTAATTGAGGTTGTCTATCTTGATGGAACTGAAAGCACGGTCAGTAACGATGTTCTTGATGTTTTGATTGCGACCGAAAAGATTCTCCGTTTTAAGCGCTCTGACGGTTGGGTTGATATTGTCCGACAGAATGCCAAACTGCGCGATTACAGAAATCGTGAGATTTATCCCGGTGAGGAACGGCGTGCGCCTTGGCCAAGAAAAAAATGAATCGATTCAAGCTGTACTACGTACCGATTCAACCAATTTTTTCCTGCCGCTCCTGCTCAGTTTTACAATCAATACACAGGGTTGTCACTGGGCGTGCGCGTAATCGTTCTATCCCTATTTTTTCATCACAACTTTCACAGTGACCGAAAGTTCCATCTTTGATGCGCTCCAACGCTTGACGGATCTTTTTACTCAGCATGCGTTCACGGTCACGGATCCGTAATTCAAAGTTGCGATCCGATTCAAGTGATGCCCGATCAGTTGGATCCGGGAAGTTAGGGTTTTCCTCAGTCATGCCAGAAACCGTTTTACCGACTTCCTCCGACAGGGATTTTAGCTGCTGGTTCAGTAAATCTTTGAATTCTTCTAAGGTTTTATTGTCCATAACACCATCCTTCCAGGCACGTCGTTACAATCATTGTTGAAGATTAGAATGCGCCTCTAAGTTGAACAAAAATTATTAAAGTTAAAACGGCAACGGCAAGCCAGGCTGAAAAAATATCACTGCATTTTTGGGGTGGATTTTTTGCCATCTGGCGAATTTCATCACTGACCACAGTTTCAGGAGCTCTGGCAACCAACTGTTGCAACAGTGATCCAAATTTGTCATAACTGTTGGAAAGGATCATAAAATTATTCTCACTGCTCAGGCTGACAAAGGCACGTTTGCGTACTCGAATTGCATCAACTGCTGTCAGTTCGGCGTAGGCTAGACGTTTGCTGCGAAACAATTTATTGACCTCAACTGCCTCTTTATCAATGGTCACCCTACGTAGATAGCTTTCAGCAAAAACAATACATACTGGCACTAAGAAGGCTGCAAGGATAATTATTTTTGTCATTGGCAGTTGCAAGAACAAGGCACTTGCCAATAAAATAAAACTGAGCAAAACAACCAACCCTAGTGGAAGTAGGAAACTTTTGCGGATAGTGTAGATCGATGGTTCCATATTGCCATTTCCAAAAATAGAGAAAAATAGAATCTATCAGGTCTGGCCGTTTTTGCCAACATTCCTGATCAGGAAATTATACGGGTAAAGGTTCCACTTTTCCCACCCGATTTTTTTAACAGACAGATTTCTTCAATGACCATTTCTCTATCAATAGCTTTGCACATATCATAAATAGTCAGTGCTGCGACCGAGACCGCAGTGAGCGCTTCCATCTCTACCCCGGTCTGTCCGGTAACTTTGGTCGTTGCCGAGATGCTAACCTGCCCCCGTTGTGGATCACTATCAAAATCAATTTCCACAGCACTCAATGGAAGCGGGTGACAGAGGGGGATCAGGGAAGATGTTTGTTTTGCTGCCATAATTCCTGCCAACCGGGCAACGGAGAAAACATCCCCCTTTTTTATCCTCTGAGCCAGAATCTGCTGTAGGGTCTCGGGCTTCATCTGGATTTTACCCCCGGCAACAGCTTCTCGGTGGGTCAATGGCTTTTTGCCGACATCAACCATGATAGCCTTGCCATCTTTGTCAAAATGGGTCAATTCCTCAGGCATTTACTATCTCCACTCTTAATAAAAGGTATGTTTAAATCTATCCGTAAAAATCAGGATAGCCCCTATTTTGCTATTCAAAAATGACGTCAAGTGCCTCACTGGCATGTTTAACCCCGATCAGTTTAATTGTCTCTGGGATATCCAGATTTTTAAGGTTTCCCTTGGGTAGAACACATTGAGTAAAGCCCAATCGGGCTGCCTCTTTTACCCGTAATTCTGGTTGTGAAATAGCTCTGACTTCCCCGGTAAGGCCAATCTCTCCAAATAGAACCAGTTGCGGATTGATCACCCGGTTGAGATGACTTGAAGCCAGTGCTGCAACGGCCGCTAAATCAATGGCTGGTTCATCGAGCCGAACTCCACCAGCAACATTGAGAAAAATATCCTGTCCCGCCAGGGATAGTTCAATTTTTTTCTCCAGAATTGCAATCAACAAAGCAATCCGTTTGTGATCGATGCCGATAGAAGTTCGCTGTGGAGTGCCGAAAGAGCTGCTGGAGACCAGTGCCTGCAATTCGACCAGCAGGGGACGACTTCCTTCGAGGGAAGCTACCACGGCACTGCCGGCACTCCTTTTCGGACGTTCTGCCAGAAACAGTTCTGATGGGTTGCTGACTTCACGCAGTCCCTGTTCCTGCATTTCGAAAACACCAATCTCATTGGTTGAACCAAAGCGGTTTTTTACCGCTCGTAAAATTCGGTAGGGGTGTCCTGGATCCCCCTCAAAATAGAGGACGGTGTCAACCATGTGTTCTAGGACTCTCGGTCCGGCAATCGCACCATCCTTGGTGACATGCCCGACCAGGAAGGTTGGTAGCCCATCCCCTTTGGCCTGAATCATCAACTGCCCGGTGCATTCACGCACCTGACTGACGGTGCCAGGGGCTGAATCAAGGCTGTTGGTAAAAATGGTCTGGATTGAGTCTACCACCAGAAAGGCTGGTTGTAGTTCCTTGATCCGTTGTTTTATTTGCTCCAGAGATGTTTCCGCCAGCAAGTAAAGATTGTCGGTTTTGATGCCGAGGCGGTCGGCACGCAGTTTGACCTGCCGGGTCGATTCTTCCGCAGTAACATAAAGAGCCGTGCCATTTTTTGCCAACTTGGCAAAAGCTTGTAGCAGCAAAGTCGATTTGCCAATGCCCGGATCTCCCCCAACCAGGATCAGAGATCCGGGGACAACGCCACCTCCGAGAGTTCGATCCAGCTCTGCCATCCCACAGCTCAAACGATCCTCTTCGCTGCTATTAATGTCCACCAGCTTTTGCGGTTTGCCAGGTTCAGGTAAGGCTCGACTATGGCCGGTGGCCGCAATCGGCTGTTCTTCAACCAAGGTGTTCCATTGCTGACAGTCAGGACATCTGCCGAGCCATTTTGGACTTTGGAATCCACAATGTTGGCAGCTGTAGATGGTTTTTTGCCGTGCCACAATATCTCCATAAAATGATGACAAAATAAAAAAGCATCCTATTCTGAAGGACGCTGAACTGTCAATTATCTGCTTGAAATGATTTTGCACAGATAGACACAGTTTTCTTTTATAAACTATGATCTGCCTCCTTTCTGAGGTACACTTACAAGTTATTTATTTCTGTTGTTCTGTCCCGTTGTTTGGGAGGCTTTATGACCTACGAAGATTTAATGGCAGCGCTGACTGAGTTTGACCTGCCGCAGCAAGTTACTTTGAAGAAAATAAGAACCCGCCATCGGCAACTGGTGCGCCAGCATCACCCTGATAGAGGGGCTGCTCCAGACAACGACAAGATTCGGCGTATCAACGCGGCATACAAAATTTTGAACGAATATATCAGTGATTACAGGTTTGATTTTTCCAGGGAGACTTTTTTCGAACAATATCCCGAAGAGCGTTTACGGGAGCAATTCTATGATGTTGGACTCTGGGGCGAGAAGAACTGAGATTGTTTTACCACACGGGCACTGTAGGTTCTGAGAAAACCAAAGGATTTAACGGAGAGACGCAGAGTTGGAGAGAAAACTTTTAAAACCAAAGATAGCCACCAAGACACCAAGTCACGAAGAGACCCAGAATCAAAGGCGCTTGTAAGGTTTTAAAACCAAAAAAAAGCGGTTTTGATTTTCCTTGGTGCTCTTGGCGTCTTGGTGGCAAAGTTATTTGTTTTGATTTTTCTCTCCGGCTCTCCAATTCTGCGTTTCTCCGTTAAACATCAATTTGTGCCTCAGTGGTTAAAATCAGTTATACAAATAGAAAAACAGGTGAATTTTTGTTAAAAATAGATCAGACAGAAGCATTAATGCAGGTCAGTCGTCCGTCCCGTTACCTTGGCGGGGAACTTGGAAGTATCTGTAAGGCCGAGACTGGCATCGAAGTACGGATGGCACTGGCTTTTCCCGATGTTTACGAAGTGGGGATGAGCCATATTGGCTTTCCGATCCTCTATAATATCCTCAATAGCCTTGATTGGGTTGCCGCTGAGCGGGTCTATTCTCCCTGGGCCGATATGGAACAGTGGTTACGTGACCACCAGCAACCCCTTTGTTCTCTGGAATCGTCCCTCCCCTTAAGTCAGTTTGATATTGTTGGATTTACCCTGCAGTACGAACTCAGCTATACTAACTTACTTGCGATGCTTGATCTGGGCGGGATTCCACTGCGTCGGGAACAACGGGATGAGAATGCCCCGTTGATTGTGGTTGGCGGTCCTTGTGCCTATAATCCTGAACCTTTGGCTGATTTCTTTGATGTTGCTCTGATTGGAGATGGAGAAGAAGCAGTTGTTGAGCTGGTTCAGTTGGTGCGCCAAGCGAATCTGGAAGATTGGAGTCGCAAGCAACTGTTACAGGAGCTGGCAACTCGCGAGGGTTTTTATATTCCCGGACTGTTCAATGTCAGCTATCAACAGAATGGCTGTATCGAGAAAATTATCCCTCTCCATTCGGGGTATAATAAAGTTAAGCGGCGCTTTCTCAATGACCTTGAAACGGCCCCTTTTCCGACTCAACCGATCATCCCATTTATGCAGACAATTCATGACCGGGTTGCTATGGAGATTACCCGTGGTTGTACCCGGGGCTGCCGGTTTTGCCAGGCCGGTTATATCTATCGCCCGGTGCGAGAGCGCAGCCCCGAAAAGATCCGGGATTTAATTGCTGAATCACTGCAGAATTCTGGGTATGAGGAAGTTTCTCTCCTCTCTCTGTCAACTGGTGATTACACGTGCATTGAACCATTGTTACAGCAGTTGATGGCTGAACATGCCGATGACAGAATTGCAGTTTCTCTGCCCAGCTTGCGGGTTGGTTCCCTCACCCCCGAATTGATGGAGGAGGTAAAAAAGGTTCGTAAGACCGGTTTTACTCTGGCTCCTGAAGCGGGGAGCGAACGACTGCGAGAGGTGATCAACAAAGGGATCAGCGAACAAGACCTGCTGGAATCAACAAAAAATGCATTTCAGCTTGGTTGGCGCTTGATCAAGCTCTACTTCATGATGGGCTTACCAACTGAAATAGATGCCGATTTACAAGCATTGATAGAGCTTGCTGCGCAAGTGAAAAGAAGCGGCAAGGGAACCGGTGGCAATGATGTCAACGTTGCGGTTTCAACTTTTGTCCCAAAACCACACACCCCATTTCAATGGGAAGCACAAATTGACATTGATGAGACACTGCGCAAGCAACGGATTCTGCGTGACGGCTTGAGACAGAAAAAGCTGCGCTTTAAATACCATGGAGCAGATGCTTCATTTTTAGAAGGTGTTTTTTCACGTGGTGATCGTCGCTTATCTGCTGTCTTGGAGCGAGCAGTAGAGCTTGGCTGTCGCTTTGATGGTTGGCGGGAATGTTTCGACTTCAGCAAATGGCAACAAGCTTTTGCCGATTGTGATATCGATCCGACTTGGTATTTACGGCAGCGTAATGAGGACGAAATTCTCCCTTGGGAGCATATTGATTGCGGGGTGCCAAAAAAGTTCTTTTTGAATGAGCGGCATAAGGCTTTTGCTGGTACCGCAACTCTCGATTGTCGCGATGGGATTTGTCATGGTTGTGATGTCTGTGACTTTAAAGAACTGCGGATGCGGCAGATCACTCCAGTAGATAAAAAAGAGACAAACGCTACAGCTGTTGCTGAGAAAGAGGGGACAGATGCAGAGGTGGAACAACTGACCCGAGTGCGTCTCAAGCTGAGTAAACTTGGTCGAGCCAGAATGGTGGGCCATCTTGAATATCTTAAAATGTTCCAGCGTGCAGTTCGCCGCGCTAAACTGCCGATCCGTTTTTCACAAGGATTTCACCCGATGCCAAAGATCTCTTTCTTGGAGGCTTTGCCGATGGGGGTGTCCAGTGAAGCTGAGTTGATTGATCTAGAATTGTTGTTTTCCGTTCCTGAAAAGCAGGTTATTGAAGATATTAACATTCAGCTTCCGGAAGGGTTCAAAATAGTTGAAGCTGAAATTATTCCCTGGAAGTCTCCCTCTCCATCAGCGACCATTGCTTCAAGTTGTTATCGTGTCCCATTATCAGATTCGCTTTCCATCGATCTGAGTGACCGGATTAGAAAGTTTTTGGCTGCAGATCAAGTTATGGTTTCACGGATTAAAAATGGGATTGCAAAGCATATTGATATACGACCAGACGCCCTGGAGCTTTCTCAAATTGGTGCTGAGCTGCAAATCAAATTGATCAAAGGAAGTCCTCTCCAGGTTGCAGCGAGTTTGCTCGAAGTAGAAGTAGAAGAAATCCGCCGGCTGGGGGTGCGAAAAACCGGAATTACGTTGAAGGGCTGATAATTACCAGATACGGAGAAAAATAAAGGCTTCAACGGAGAGACGCAGAGTTGGAGAGAAAACCTTTAAAACCAAAGATAGCCACCAAGACACCAAGTCACCAAGGAAAATCAAAATCGTTTTTTTTGGTTTTAAAACCCTACAAAGCCTTTGAATTTGGTTCTCTTTGTGACTTGGTGTCTTGGTGGCAAAGTTGATTGTTTTGGTTTTTTTCTTCGGCTCTCCGTTAAAAAGTAGTTTTTTAAGTTTTCACTTTAAACATATAGATAAAAGAAACAGGAGAAGATTATGACAAAGGAGTTGGTTATCTGTACCACCTCCCACGAAACCCGGGTCGCTTTGCTTGAGGGTGGCCATATTGCCGAGCTCTACATTGAACGGGATCGGCAGATGGGGATTGTTGGGAATATCTATAAAGGGAAGGTTATCCGGGTTTTACCGGGAATGCAGGCAGCTTTTGTCGATGTTGGTCTGGGAAAAGCGGCATTTCTGTATGTTGCCGATGTTCTGGATGAAATGGAGCAGGTTGAAAGAAATATCGAGGGGGATGAGGACACTCTCGAACCAGATGGTTGTCCCGAACTGCCACCCCTGCCCCCCATTGAAGATCTGCTCACCGAAGGACAGGATCTCTTGGTGCAGATTTCTAAAGAACCGATCGGTACCAAAGGGGCTCGAATTACTTCACATATCTCCCTGCCGGGGCGACATCTGGTCTATATGCCGACAGTAGATCACGTCGGGATTTCGCGGCGCATTGAAAGTGAGGATGAACGCGAGCGGTTGCGCCAGAGTATCGAATCTATGCGGGCTCCCGGAACTGGTTTTATTGTGCGGACCGTTTCGGAGGGGAAGAGTGAAGATGATCTGCGCCACGATATGGAGTTTCTGGTTGGTCTCTGGGAAAATCTCAGCCGGGGAATTGACGAAATAAGTGCCCCTAGTCTGGTCCATTCTGATCTTGATGTGACCAGTAAGGTGTTGCGTGATATTCTGACCGAAGATGTAAGAAAAATTGTTGTTGATAACGTTGAAGAGTACGATAAAATTGTCCGTTTTTTGCGGACTTTTATGCCGCGATTGAATTATTGCATCGAACTTTATAAGGGTGATGAACCGGTTTTTGATGCTTACGGACTTGAGGTAGAAATTTCTCGGTCGTTGGGGCGTAAAGTCTGGTTGAAGAGCGGAGGATCGATCATCATTGAACAGACCGAGGCATTGGTGGCCATTGACGTCAATACAGGTCGCTATGTTGGTAAACATAACCTTGAAGATACGATTCTTAAAACCAATCTGGAGGCCCTCAAAGAAATTGCTTTTCAACTACGGCTTAGAAATATCGGTGGCCTGATTATCATTGATTTTATTGATATGGAAAAGGAGGCCCATCGTGAGAAGGTTCATGCTGCCTTAGAGGATGCGTTGAAAGCCGACAAAAATAAAACCAATATTCTGAAGATTTCCGAACTAGGTTTGGTCGAGATGACCCGTAAACGGGTTCGAGAAAGTATTGGTCGCACCCTCTGTGAACCTTGTCCGTATTGCGAAGGGAAAGGTTATGTCCGAGGGAAATTGACAATTATTTATGAAATCCTGCGTGAACTTCATCGAGAAATGGCTGATCTTCCTGCTGGGAATGTGACTTTGTTGGCACATCCAGAAATAACGGGTTTGCTGATTGATGAAGAACGTTGCGGGTTGGACGAACTGGAGCAGCGATATGGTCGAACTGTTTCGATTAATTCACGACCGGGATTTCATCTTGAACAATTTGAGATTGCGGTGGGGTGAAATCTTGTAGGGATGAAGTACTAAGAAAACCTTCAGAACCAAAAGATAGCCACCAAGACACCAAGTCACAAAGAAAATCGAAAGTCTTAACGCAGAGGTGGAGAGATGATCAAAATCTAAAAATCTTTTTTGGTTTTGAACCCAAAGAAAAGCCTCTCTTCGTGACTTGGTGTCTTGGTGGCAACTGTTGTGAATGGTTCATTGTTTTTATGGCAGATAAACCGTCTGCTGAAAAACATTTTGTATAATAAACAGGCAAATAAAACTGATCAGACAGGCAAAAACAGGGGTAGTGATCCAGCTGCCGGCAATTCCGCCTACGGTTCTCCAACGAATATTATGCCCCCCCTTAAGTAGTCCCATTCCCACCACTGCTCCGACGATTGCCTGTGAACTGGAGACTGGGACCAACGGGATTGTTGGTAGTCCTAGATTGATGAGTAATTGTTCGAGTCGTTGTGAGGCAAACAGGAACAGCACCACAGAGTGGGACCAAACGGCAACCAGGGCCATGACTGGAGAGAGTTTGAATATTCCGCTGCCAACGGTATCCATAACCCGCTTTGAATAGGTAACGACACCAACGGATATCGCCAAACTGCCGAGAAAAAAGAGCTGCTGGGCTGGATTAAAGTGAAATCCACCCCAAAGCTCGATTTCGGTAAAGGGAGAAACAGGGAGAAACACCCCAACCACGTTGGCAATATTATTTGCCCCCAGGGCAAAGGCGCCGAAGGCCCCCATCAGTAGGAGCCCATATCTGGTCATTTCATCCAGTCTAAACATGTGGGGTTTCCACTTGAGAATGAAATACGAGATCATTTTATAGGAGATGACAGCAATAATTCCCGACAAAATTGGACAGGCGATCCACGTTATGACAATTTTTGAAAGAGCGTTACTGTCTGTCGGTGATCCAGAGAAAAGATTCCATCCAACGATTGCTCCGACAATCGCTTGGGATGTCGATACGGGATAGCGTGCTAAAGTCATCAAGTAGACACTCATTCCAGCAGCAAATGCGACCACAAAAGCACCGGCAACTGCGTTGACCGCCCCCAGTTTCCCCAGAGTGTGGGTTGCCCCGGCACCACTGATGACAGCTCCCAGAATAACGAAAATACAGCAAAAAATTGCGGCGGTCCGAAATCTGAGCATACGTGAACCAACCGCAGTCCCAAAGACATTGGAGGCATCATTTGCCCCCAGTGACCAACCGAGAAACATTCCACTGGATAAAAAGAATAAAAACATAAAGTGAACCTAGAGCGAGCGTTTAATGACGTAGATAGCGAGGTTGTCACCAAGATCTTCTGACTGGTCGGCAATCTTATCAATTCTTCTGGAAAGATCACGCAGCTGCATTTTTAGGTCCAGCCCCATATCGGGATCACTAAAAACAGACTTTTGTAAGCGGGTGCCCGCTTTGTCCGCCTCAGTTTCCCAGAAGGAGATTTTATGGATGTGGTCAGTGGTTTGAGAAATATCTTTAAAATAGGCTCTGAGTGAGAGGGTGGCCGCTTCAACTGCATGGATAACGCAATTAACCAAGGCTTTCAGATCCTCATGGAATTTGTCGGCAATTAGTGGGCGCTCTATTTCAATCTGGAAGAGGACTCCCTTAAACCGTCCGAGAACTGCATCCATCCGTTCAATGAGCTCAAGAACATCGCCGCGGGATTCAGGAATCAGAGTTTTTCGATAGAGTAAATCTTCGATGGAATGGCGGAGAGCATCTGCCTCTTTTTCGGTCTCAACAATATGGGTCAGATGCTCTTGGAAATTATCGAGATTCCCGCTTAGAAAAGCATCGATCCCTTGGATAAAAATAAGACCAGATTCGCTGGCTAGATTGAGAAAACTGTCAATCTCTTTTTCAATTCCGGTACGACTTTTAAAAATGCTGACAAATGCCATTGGTGACCTCTTCAATAGTCAGGGATAGCGATTTAAATAGGGAACTTAAAAGTTGTTGCTGTAATTTACAAGGATAGTAAATATGCTGTGAATTACAAGGAGTTTTGGTCTTGAACGGAAATAATGAGCGATTTCTTGTGTACTGTCATAGCTTTCCGTTTAAATCCTTCACTATCCATTGTGCTGTTTTTTGCCCTTCATGCCAACATTGACCTGCCACATCGACCGGTTGCGGGAGATTATCTGCGGTGTAATAGATGGGGATATGTGTAGAGTCGTGACCAGCAGCGTGGTATTGCTGGACATTACCAGCTGAATAATATGCCGGATCTGAACAACGGCCAAATTGGTCAATGATTGGGCTGCCAGTTTGGTTATCGAGTTCCAGATGACTCATACGGGCAAGGGTTGATTCCGGGGTAAATTCCCCGGTAAAAAGAATACCGTCACAGGCAAGCTCACGAATGTTTCCGTCTTTATCTTTGATAAGGACCGCTTCAACCCGATCACCGCCAATAATTTTTTCAATTTGAGTTTCTAGAAGCAACGGGACACCAAACACCCGTGAGGCATAGTGGATTGGCCAGCGTACGGTGGGGCGCCGATCTGCCTCAAGCATTGCTACCGGTTGAATTTTTGCTTTTCTACAGGTAAAGAGGGCGGAAAAACTGACAATTTCAGTTCCAATAACAACTGGTCGGCGAAATGGAACCATTTTTTTTAGATAGAACATTGATTGGAGGGTTCCGGTATTGCAAATGCCCAATGCCCTGTCCCCTGAAACCAACCGGGCAGAACGGGGTGTCTCCCGTGTCCCTGTCGCCAGAAGTATCCGTTGTGCTGTCAGTTTTGTTATCCCTGCAGAGGATGCAATGGTGATTTTCCCCGCAGGTTCCAGCATTGTTACGGTATGATTCAAGGCGATATTGATGCCGTTGTTGTGTGCTGTTCCAACCAGTTTTTTTGCATAAGTTGGACCAGTTAACACCCGTTTGTATTCACGGATACCAAATGGCGGATGGCCGCAATGACGAGGAATCCCGCCAGCTTCAGACTCCCGCTCCAGCACAATCACCCGATCGACGCCTGATTTTTTCAGTTCCAGTGCGGCAGCGAGACCTGCTGGTCCGGCACCGATAATTGCAACATCGTAGTTTGTAGATTCAAGGAGATCAGTCATTATTGTCTCCTAGTCCTAGCGGTTTGGAGAATTTTCCCTTGGTCAACTCAGCAAGGCGCGCCGAACAGTAGAACCCCTGACAGCGACCCATAGTTGCACGCGTCCGTCGTTTAAGACCCACCAGACTCCCTGCCGGTATCTGACCCTCCATCACCGCATTGATTTCACGCTCGGTGACCATTTCGCAGTGACAGACAATTTCACCGTATCCAGGCGTTTCATAGTCGCGGGGAAGGTGTTCTGCAAGGTTTGGTACCCGTGGGATGACAGGCTTTTCTAGTGCTTTGAATGCAGCCCCTTGTTTTGCCAGCATCTGTTGAACATGCTGGGCAAGACCCAGTGATGAAGTGAGTCCAGTTGAGCGGATTCCACCAAGGGTGATCCAGTTTCGGTCGGGATCTTCACTAACCTGATATTCTCTGTATTCCGATGCTGGTCTGATCCCTGCGTAGGTTGCTGTGACCGGTATATTGGCGAGAGCTGGAACCTTTTCGATAGCCTGAGCACGGAGAGCCTCTAGGTTTTCTTTGTCAACCGAGGCATCATCTCTCCCCTCCTGATCCTCCGCTGTCGGGCCAACAGCTATGTTGCCGAAGATGGTGGGGAAGATGACGATCCCTTTGGTTCGTTCGGTTGGCACTGGGAGGATGACAGTTTTTAAAAATTGACTTGCCACCATATCAAAGACGACAAACTGCCCTTTGCGTGGTTTGATGATGAAATCACTGTTGCCAAGGATCTTTTGATTGAGAATGTCGCCATAGAGCCCGGCACAATTGACGACATGCTTTGCCTGTACCTGACCACGGCCAGTATTGAGTAACCAGTTGCTACCATCAAATTTACCGCCGGTGACCTCAGCATTAAATAATGCTTGCCCGCCGTTTTCCAGTGCCTGCTGTAAATAGGCAAGGGGAGTTGACCAGGGATCGATAACATATTCACGTGGGACATGTATGGCTGCACGAATGCTGTCTGCCAGATTAGGCTCCAGTTCGAGAACCTCTGCACGGCTCAAAAGGTGGATATCAGTCACACCATTATCGTGCCCCTTCTTGATGATGTCCGGAAATTTTGCTTCCTGCTCCTCTGTCCACGCAGCAACCATCGCTGTGGTCTTCAACAGTGGCAGATTAAGGCTTGAGTGGATTTCAAGATACTCATGATATCCTTTTTGCACACATTCCCATTCCAAAGAACCCACCGGAGCATCGAATCCCGTGTGAAGAATCGCGCTGTTGCCTTTGCTCGCACCTTCAAGAATATCGGTGGCTTTCTCAATCAGGATAACGGAAGCCCCTTCCAGAGCCATTTGTCGCGCAACAGCACAGCCGACAACCCCTCCGCCGATAATTGCAATATCACCACTGGCGAGCAGCGAGGTGGTTATTTTCTTATTGCCCGAGTTTTGATTTTTATGTGGTTGAGTTTTCATGACCGAATAGTATCAATATTTGACCGAACAGACAATCTAAAACTTCAGGAGGGTATAAAATTTATAAACAAAAAAGAATATGGCAAATTTTCTCAAGGAGAGAGAGGTGTGCTCGTGCAGGGAGGTGGGCGGTTAGGGGATGAGCTGCTTTCTTACAGGCTTGCTACTATAATGTTGACGTTTGCCTCCGCTAGAGCCGCTTTCATTTTGCTTGATGGCGGTTTGTCGCAGACCAGATTAGTTACGTTGGCTAAGCCGCACACTTCAAATGATGCAATTTGTTCAAATTTTGAACTGTCGACAAGCAGAGTAAGTATTTCAGCTTGTTCAACCATGGCACGGGCAAGCTGGGCTTCTTCAATGCTGTAATCCATGACCCCGGTGCGTGCGTCGAGTGCGCCAATTGTTAATATTGCGTGATGTGCACGAAAAGATTTTAGCTGAGAGATAGCCATGCTGCCGATAGTTTGCCGGTTGTCAGCGTGAAATTCTCCTCCGAGGAGAAATGTTCTGTTTAATGATGATCCTGTACTCATGACCCGTGCAATCTCTGTCGAGTTGGTGACCACGGTTAAATCAGAAATTTCTGCAAGTTGTTCGGCAAAGTAGAGAGTGGTTGAACCGGTATCAATCAGGATTGTTTCACTTGGAGAAACAAGTTTTACTGCCGCTGCGGCGATTTGAGCTTTTGCCGCCACATTTTTGCCCATTCTGTCATGGAAGTGACCCTCGCCAGTCGCCATCGGTAAAGATGCGCCCCCATGAAACTTCTGTACTTTGCCAGCTCGCGCCAGTTCGGTTAAATCACGTCGTATGGTTTCCCGAGATGTACGCAATGTCTCAGCCAATTCATTGACAGTGGCATGATCGTGCTGTCGAATGAGATTAGCAATTTTGGCTTGTCGCGCAGAGGGTGTCATAAAGGTAAATCCACAATTTTAAGAAAATATAATTTAGTATTGCGAGATTCTTCAGTCAAGAAATTATTCTCATAGAAAGCCATGAAAGCCATGAAAGCTTGAAAGATAGTGCTTTGAGCTGTTTTTGTCAAGAATTTGTATGTGACAAAGCAGTATAGAAAACTGCTTGTTCGGGCGGTTTAAATGCTTGTTCGGGTATGTTCTCTATGCTAAACTAACAGCGTTTTATACTCGAATAGTGCCAAATAGAGTGTACTGAACAAAAAATAAATATAACGCTAACGGAAACCTTAATAATGGCTTTAGTCGCTTTGCCACGTTAGTCACTATCAAAAGGTGGCACCTTCTCAAATGTATTAAAAAACAAGAATTTTAAGCGATTTAGTTCGCACCGTGTATAATGAGAATCTTAAATGCATGTCTTATTAACCTGAAAAAAGGAGACTGAATCATGAAGAGACTAGTAATAGTTGGTGCAATTGTATTAACGCTTATTGCCAGTGGCGCTATGGCGCAAGAGACATTGAGGGTTCTTACCTGGAAGGGGTACGCACCAGCCAAACTGATTAAGGCATTTGAAGCCGAAACAGGTATTGATGTAAAGCTCACCTACTCAAATAACGAAGAGATGATTGCCAAGCTGCGGGCAACCCGGGGTGCTGGTTTTGATCTGGCACAGCCGAGTCAGGATCGGATCTCTTTTGTGCAGAATAAATTCCCCATCTATCAGGCCATCGATTACAGCAAGGTCAACACCGATCAACTCACCAAGTCGATGCTTGATGCGGTGAAGAAAAACAGTGCTGTCGATGGTAAAGGGTTTGCTGTTCCGCACTGTTATGGAACCACGGGAATGATCGTTAATCAGAAACTGGCTCCCGGTGCTGATGACTGGTCAGATCTCTGGAATCCCAAGTATGCCGGTAAAATCTCTTATCGCTTGAAGCGTCCATTGTTGATTGCGACTGCTTTTGGTATGGGTGAAGATCCCTTTGCACTGTACGGTGATATCGATGCCTACCGCGCTTTGATGAAGCGAGTTGAAAAGACCCTGATTGACGGGAAAAAGTACGTTAAAAACTATTGGACCAGTGGCGATACCCAGGTGGCAATCATCAAGAGTGGTGATGCCAATGTTATCTCCGGTTGGGATGGTAAAGGATGGACACTGCACCAAGAGAATCCCGATATTGATTTTATCGCTCCTAAAAGTGGTGCATTGGGTTGGATTGATACTTTTGCCCTGCCGGCAAAATCAAAAAATATTGAAGGTGCATACAAGTACATCAACTTCATGCTGCGCCCTGAAAATGCTGCCTACTTTACCAATCAAGAAGGCTATGGTACCGCTTCAAAAGATGCGATCAACTTTTTGAATGATGAGATCAAAGCCAACTTCAGCCGTTCGTTCCCGCAGAAAGATCTTGATAACATCAAGTGGCACCCACCGGTACCGGCTGGATTTGAGAAGATTGAGTCGAAGGTTCTTGATCGCATTAAAGCGGCTAAGTAGACATAGATGTGAGTAAACTCGGGACTGTCCTCAGTCAAATCGGGGGCTGTCCCGAAAGTTTACGCCCCACGAAGAACGGTGTGGTTTACGCCG
>JAOZOH010000195.1 GCA_029933365.1 Desulfuromusa sp.
TATATGCACAAAACGATTGTAAAGGTTGTTTTGCTGAAATTTACTGACCTTTAATATCTGTTCTGCCAAAATCGGATGGAATAAATCGTTCTATGAGTCCACAGATAAGCCCCGGAGATATCTAGAATAACTTGAAGGAGATCATTTTGGAACTCTGCAGGTCAAAACAGTGGTTATTGGATTTTCCTTGCTGAAAAAATATTCAATTTTTGTGATAAACTATTGAGACTCATCAGTTTCTGTTGGATTGGGGGGCAACTAAGCAATCTCACCCTTGTTTAGATAGAGGCTCATACTACTACAGTGTACCTGGTCACCCTTCGCATACCCCGCCTAATTTTTCATTGCCTACGAGGTTTTCTGACCTCTTTGTTTGTCAGTTTTTTCTTCTGCTTGCTGACGACAATTTCAGTTTCAGCCAACAGTCTTTCAACGCCACCTGTCAAAATCGGCGTATTAGCAAAGCGTGGTTCTGCGCAAGCCTTCAATAAATGGGGAGCAACTGCTAAATATCTTACCCAGACCATTCCAGATCAACAGTTCGAAATTGTTCCTCTTGATTTCGAAGGTGTGCACTTGGCGTCAATGTCCCACAGCATTGATTTTCTTATTACGAATAGCAGCTACTATGTTTTGTTGGAGTCCGATCATGGGTTAACCCGGGTTGCTACCATGGTTAATCTGCATGGAGATATCCCACAAAAGTTTTTTGGTGGGGTTATCTTTACCCGTTCTGATCGTGCAGATATCAACACACTAAAAGACCTTGTAGGGAAGTTATTCTGGGCTGTCGATAAGGATTCTTTGGGAGGCTGGCTTGCTGCCTGGAGGGAATTTTATACACAGGGGATCGAGCCGGATCACGATTTTGGATTGCTTAAATTTTCCGGTACTCATGATGACGTTGTTATGGCGGTTCTCAATGGCACAGCGGATGCGGGAACGGTACGCACAGATTCCCTGGAAAGAATGGCGGAAGAAGGGAAGATCGTACTTTCTGACTTTAAGGTATTAAACAAACAAACTCCCAATGATATTTTCACCTATGTGCTCAGCACTCGTCTTTACCCTGAATGGCCATTTGCGGCACTTCCTCACACATCATCACAACTGGTAAAAGATGTAGCTCAGGCTTTGCTGGGGATGTCTTCTGATAGCCCGGCGGCTCAAGCAGCAAATATTGCAGGCTGGACAGCGCCACGCGATTATCAACCAGTATATGATCTTTTAAAGGAGCGACACCTGTGTTTGTATAAGAAGTATATCGGCGATATTTCTTTAACCAGTTATGCTCGTGAACATTGGTTAATAGTACTGTCTCTCGTCGTTTTGCTTTGCCTCCTTGCCCTGTCTTCAGGATACACAATTTCTCTGAATAGAAAGCTTGAACAGCGGGTGGTCGAGAGAACAAGGGAACTGTTTCAGGAAATGACTGAGCGCAAAGCTACCGAAGAAAAGTTATATCGGGCAGAAAAAATGGAAGCTATTGGTTTAATGGCGAGCGGAGTAGCTCACGATCTGAATAATATTCTTTCTGGAATCGTCAGCTATCCGGAACTTCTCTTGATGCGCTTGCCAAAGGACAGTGAATTACGCCAGCCAATCAATGTGATCAGAGACTCAGGATTGCGGGCTGCTGAAGTGGTTGACGACCTTTTGACTGTGGCTCGAGGTGCCGCCAAGGTTCAGATTCGCCAAAATTTAAATATGCTGGTACAGGAATATCTTCAGTCCCCTGAAGCAGACAAGGTTCGCTCTCTCTACCCCCATGTTTCCATAACCACTGAGTCAGTAGCAGATGCTTTGGTTATTCATTGCTCTCCCATTCATGTCAAAAAATGCATTATGAATCTGGTTCTTAATGCCGCTGAGGCTATTGAAACTTCAGGGAATATTAAACTTCGTACGGAGGTTCGTGAACTGTCAGAGGATCAAGCAGCATCTATTGCGGTAGCAGCTGGCAGATACGTCGTATTGACTATTTCAGATAATGGACCAGGAATCCGGATTGTCGATCAAAAGCATATTTTTGAGCCTTTTTATACGAAGAAGAAAATGGGGCGCAGTGGTACAGGAATTGGGCTTGCGGTTGTGTGGAGCTGTATGCGGGATCATGAAGGGGCGGTGACAGTTCAAAGTAGTGATCAGGGGTCAATCTTTACCCTTTATTTTCCAGCAGACTCTGAGGAAGGCAACAACTTTACAGATGGGGAAAATGATACAGATATAGATGTTGTTTTAGAATTGATGGGAGATGGGGAACACATCCTGGTGGTTGATGATGAAGCGCAACAACGTGAGATTGCCACAAAAGTTCTCACAGAGCTGGGCTATCAGGCAGAAGCAGTTAATTCCGGCGAGGGTGCGATTGAATATATTACTGCCCATCCGGTTGATCTGCTGCTGCTGGATATGATCATGGATCCAGGGATTGATGGGCTACAAACCTATAAAAAAATCAGCGAAATCTCTCCAGGTCAGAAAACCCTGATTATCAGTGGTTTTTCGGAAAGTGAAAAAGTCGAAGAAGCCCTTTTATCGGGTGTCAGTGGATATCTAAAAAAGCCTTACACTGTTGGCCAGATTGCTGCTGCTGTGAAAAAAGTTTTGTCAGAAAAATAAAAATGAACCTCTGTGGACACTTTTTGTATTCGATCCAAGGTATCTTGACCAATTGTAAATCTTTATTGGACAGAACTGCTTGAATTAATCAGTGTGGCAATGATTTCCGGTGAGCTATCGGGATGTATTTTGATGACACTCTGCTCTTCCGAAGTTGTCAGGGGTTGTGCCTGCTCCAATTGTTTCTTAAGCACAACAGAGGTCGCTTCTGATACCTGTCCAGCTTGTTTACTCCGCAGTTCAACCCGCCGAAACAGTTCTTCTTTGCTCAGTGGAAAATCGAGAATAATAAATGGAATACTTAAACGAGTGGCTAATTGTTGCATCTGGTCGCGGTGTTGCTGCCTCAGAAAGGTAGCATCGATAAGTGCGGGAAAGCCTGCTTTGAGAATGGTTTCCGCTAATTCCAGTAGCTTGTTGTAGGTTTGCTGGCTGGCTTCTTTCGTATAAATCCCTGCAGCGACTTTTGACTGACTGCTTGCCGTAGCCCCAAATCCATGTATCCGTTTGCGTTCGATGTCAGAAAGGATACTGACAGCACCGCACAAAGGGGCGAATTGATTGATGAAAGTGCTTTTTCCGGAAGCGGAGAACCCGTGGCTGATGATCAGGGGTGTCTTTCGTGGTTGCATATAGTTACTGGCCAAGTTGAGATAACTTTGTAGCAGGCTATTATCAAATTCTCTTTCAGAGGCACTCAGACCTGGCTGATTAAGTCGCAGGCAGATCACTTTGGTTCGTACCATGGCACGGTAGCTTTTGTAGTAGTTGAGCAGCGGCAGTGCCTGGTAATCGCCGGTCTGTTGCAGGTAGCGGTTAAGAAAGTACCAGCTCAGGGATTCCGCACCTCGGTCGTCCAGATCCATCAGTAAAAAAGCGCTGTCGTTGATGACATCAATACAGCGGAAATTATCGTTGAACTCGATACAGTCAAACAGCACCGGTTGTTGATTAAGCCAGAGCATATTGGCGAGATGCACATCGCCGTGACATTCGCGGATAAATCCCTGTTCCTTGCGTTGTACTATCAGGTTATGAAGTTTCTCAAAACGGGATTGGTTCCAACTCTCTAATTCAGTTAATTGGCGTTGCTGAACAGGGTCTGGCAGAAGAGGCCGAAGCTGAGCGAAATTTTCTTGTGCTGGAGCTTTGATCGACTTCAATGAACCGAAATAGCTACGGCGTTTGACGACGGGTGCCTGTTGATGGAGATTCGCCAAGTAATCGGCAAATTCTTCGATCATGGGTGGAGTGAGACGGTTCTGCTGCAGCAATAGATCAAGTTCATCCTGCTGCGAAAAGCGCTTCATCTTTACCAAGTAGTCGATAGCGGGGGAACTACCGATAACGGGTTTTTCAGGTGAACCGCCAATACTGACAACGTCAAGATAGAGCTGCGGGGCAAAGCGCTGGTTAAGGCGCAGCTCTTCCTGGCAATAGTGATGGCGTTTACTCAAGGTTGAGAAGTCAAGAAAACCAAAGTTGACCGGTTTCTTTAGTTTGTAGGCAAATTTCCCAGCGAGAAAAACCCAGGAGATGTGGGTTTCCACCAACTTGACCCGCTTCACCGGGTGGCTGTAGCAAGCGGGATTGAGTAATGCTTCAACCAATATGGTGTGGGGCTTTTGCATGCCGCTTCTCCTAGGAGGTTGTCGG
>JAOZOH010000196.1 GCA_029933365.1 Desulfuromusa sp.
GGCGTTGCCGGTGGTCCGCAGAACCGGTGGGTTGGCTGATACGGTGGTTGATGTGAATGAGAATCCAAAAGAGGGTTATGGGTTTGTTTTTGACCGTTTCGATTCCCAGGAGCTTCTACAATCTATCGATCAGGCTCTGGATCTTTATGTACAACGGCGTCGCTGGCTGACGATTGTCCGGCGGGGGATGAATCGGGATTTCAGTTGGACAAATTCGGCTGAACAGTATCAGGCACTGTATCGACAGGTTCAGGGTGAGACTGAAAAAAACTATATTTTACTAAAATAGTCTAGTATCGGATTGCGATAGCTTGTAGCGTAGGTTGGATTATCTTTGTACCCGATCTTTTTTCGGTTGATCTGGACTGTGTTTAACGATAGGAGCTCTTTAGATGAACGATGAAAAAAACCGTTATGGTCGTATCCTCAGGACCTTTATTCTGGGTTTTATTGTCCTCACGACAGTGACGATGGTCGGCTGTAAAAAGGAGGAAGTTAAAGCAGCACCAGCTCCGGTCGAGGTGAATGCCATCAAGATTGAACCTCAAACTGTCCCGGTTGCAACCACCTTTGTTGCTCAGGTTGAAAGTTCTCATCGGGTGGATATCGTTGCACGGGTTAACGGTTTTCTCGATAAGATTCTTTACACTGAGGGATCTGTGGTCAAGCGGGGACAGCCGATGTTCCTGATGGATCAGAAACCTTATCAGGCCCAGGTTGACTCAGCTAAAGCTTCTTTAGAAAAAAGTAAAGCGCAACTCTGGATTGCTCAGTCCAACTTTGATCGGATTAAACCGCTGGTTGAACTTGACGCCGCCAGTAAGAGCGACCTTGATAATGCTATTGGTGCGGTCAAGTCAGCTGAATCGGCTATCCACCAGTCTCAGGCACACCTTGACCAGGCAGAACTCAACCTCAGTTATACGCTGATCAAGTCGCCAGTGGCTGGAGTCAGCGGTGAAGCAGAGGTCCGTGAAGGTGCTTATCTGACCGCCGGTTTGGGTGGTTACCTGAGCTATGTAGCCACTGTTGATCCAATCTGGGTTGACTTCAGTGTCTCACAAAACCAGCTGGCCAAGAGCAGAGCGGCAGTAGCGGCGGGGACTCTTATTGCTCCACCGGATAACGAATATACGATCGAGCTTGAACTCTCCAAGGGGAATTCCTACTCCCATCCCGGTAAAGTCAGCTTTGTCGATCCATCATTCAATCGGGAAACCGGCACCTTTCTGGTTCGGGCAGAACTTCCCAATCCTGATGGGATTTTACAGCCGGGGATGTTTGTTACGGCAATTCTTTCGGGATTACAGCGCCCGAATGCCCTGCTTGTTCCGCAACGAGCGGTGCAAAAAACTTCTGAGAGCCATGTCGTGTTTGTCGTCACCAGTAAAGGAACCGCGGAACCTCGTGCAGTTATTGTTGGTGCGTGGGTCGGTAACGATTGGATCATCAAGGAGGGGCTTAGACCGGGAGAAACAGTTATTACCAATGGCTTTCAGCGTTTAGCCGCTGGTATGCCGGTTAAGGTCGTCACGACTGAACTGAAGAGTGACGAGGACCAAACTACCAAAACCAGTGCCCCTGCGGCAACTAAATAGACGAGGGATTAGATATGGCCAGTTTTTTTATCGATCGACCTGTCTTATCTGCGGTTATTTCGATCATTATCACTCTGGGTGGGTATGTTGCCATGACGGCAACTCCAATTGCCCAATATCCGGATATTGCCCCACCAACAGTTCAGGTCACTGCCCTCTATCCCGGGGCGACTGCTGAAGTTATTGCCAATACGGTTGCTGCACCGATTGAATCTCAAGTCAATGGTGTTGACGATATGAGCTACATGCTCTCGACCAGCTCTTCGAGTGGCAATATGACTCTGACTGTCACATTTGAACCTGGAACTGACCCTGACCAGGCTCAGGTCAATGTACAGAACCGTGTCAGTCAGGCCAGCTCTCAACTCCCCGATGTCGTTGCCAGGCAAGGGGTGATCGTGCAGAAACGCTCTAACGCTTTCATGATGGTCATCAGCTTCTTTGCCAAGGATGACCGCTTTGATCAGAGCTATCTGAGTAACTATGTCAATCTCTATTTGCTTGATGCGATCAAACGGGTTCCCGGTGCCAACCTTTCAAGCATGTTTCCGGTTCCGGACTCTGCTATGCGTCTCTGGCTTAAACCGGATCGCCTGGCGCAAATGGGGCTGACTGCAACTGATGTTTCTGATGCTATTCAGAACCAGAACCAGGCCTTTGGTGTCGGACAAATCGCTCAAACTCCTACCACACCGGGTCGGGAACAGAGCTTTGTGGTGACCACCAAGGGGATGCTGACCACCCCGGAAGAGTTCGATAATATCATTATCCGAACTGATGCGGATGGTGCAGCTATCGTCAGACTCAAAGATGTCGGGTATGCAGAGCTTGGATCCAAGGATTATTCCATCCGGGCCAAAATTAATGGTAAAATTTCAGCAGCTATCCTTGTTTACCAGCAGCCCGGGGCTAATGCTATTGAGACCTCGACCAATGTCCGTGCTCTGATTGAGCAGATTCGACCGAGTTTCCCCGAGGGGTTGGATTACAATATTGTCCTCGATACCAGCGAATTTACTGAAGCTTCCATTGAAAAAGTCATCTATACTTTTTTTGAGGCAGTCCTCCTGGTGGTGCTGGTCGTTTTCATCTTCCTGCAGAGTTTTCGTGCTACGATTATTCCGATTCTGGCGGTACCGATATGTATTGTCGGTACCTATATTGGTCTTTACATGCTTGGTTTCTCGACCAATATGCTGACCTTGTTCGGTATGATTCTGGCTATTGGTCTGGTGGTTGATGATGCCATCATTGTTGTAGAGAGTGCCGAGCACAACATGGCCACCTATAACATGACGCCTTATAAGGCAACATGCAAGGCGATGCAGGAGTTGACCGGGGCATTGATAGCGATGGTCATGGTCCTTGTCGCGGTGTTCTTGCCGGTCGCCTTTCTCGGTGGTATGACTGGCACTCTCTATAAACAGTTTGCCATTACCATTGCTATCGCTATGGTGATCTCCGGCGTGGTCGCTCTGACCCTTTCTCCAGCTTTGGCAGCCCGTATCCTTAAGCCGGCTCACAAGGAAAAAAAGGGCTTTTTCAAGTGGTTTGATAGTGGCTTTACCCGGCTCACTGATGGTTATGTGGCGGTTGTCCGCTGGCTGATCAGTCACCGGCTGATAGGTATGTCGCTTTTCGGAGGGGTCATTGCTGGGACGGTGTTCCTCTTCTCTATTGTCCCAGGGAGTTTTGTCCCTGAGGAAGACCAAGGCTATATTTTTGCCGCCAGTATTATGCCTGATGCCGCCAGTATGGAGCGGACCATCAAGGTGAGTGACGATGCGGTTAAGATCATGTTGGAAAATCCGGCAATGCAAGCAGTTGCCCAGATTGATGGCTACAGTATTATTGATAGTCAGAATAAAACCAATTCAGCATTGATGTTTGCTGCTCTAAAACCCTATGAGGAACGAGAGGGGGAGGGTGCCTCTGCTTTTGGAGTGATTGCCAAATTGCGCAAGAAGTTCATTGGAGTTAAGGAGAGTATTTTACTTGCACTAAACCCACCATCAATCCCTGGTCTTGGGACGACCGGTGGTTTTGAGTTTTATATCCAGAATATGGGGGGGGGGACTCCACCGGAATTGGAAAAAATCACTAAGAAGTTTGTTTCCGAGGCACGTAAGACCCCGGTGCTGGCAGGGGTTTCGACAACCTTCTCAGCCACTGAACAGCAGCTCTTTTTTGATCTTGATCGCTCCCGTTCAGAAATTCTTGGGGTGCCGGTTTCGACTGTCTATGCGACTTTACAGTCCTATTTTGGTTCTTCTTATGTGGCACAATTTGTTGAGTTCGGCCGCATCTGGCAAGTGGTTATTCAGGCTCAGCCCGAATATCGTGATGATCCGGCAGATTTTGACCAGATCTATGTTCGTTCCAGAAATGGCAGTATGATTCCCCTCTCCGCCTTGGCGACGATACGATACGTTGCCGGTCCTGGTTTGCTGCCCCGTTTTAATGGTTTTCCAGCTTCCAAGCTGACGGGAAGTCAGGCGAGTGGTTATAGTTCAGGGCAGGCTATTGCCGCGATGGAAACTATCGCTGCTGATGTTCTCCCGTCGGGTTATGGTTTTTCATGGGCCGGCCAGGCTTTTGAGGAGAAAAAATCTGGAGGAACCTCCAGTTCTGCCTTTATCTTCGGGTTGATTATGGTGTTTCTGATTCTGGCTG
>JAOZOH010000197.1 GCA_029933365.1 Desulfuromusa sp.
AATAAATCCCGGCGGTAACTCTGGTTTTTTGCCCCGAACTGGTGCCAATATTTTTAGCCTCAATCCCATCCATTGCCGTACAACTGCCACTAATAATTGCACCACGTTCAACAATTATCTTGCCAGTTGATTTAATCACCGAATTGCGGATTTCGTTGGTCACGTAAACATCGCCATAACAGACAACCGAAACCTGATTGAGAAAATTAGCATGCAAGTCACCATGACAGATAATCTGACCGGATTTTTTACCGGCCATACTGGAAATCTCAATCGTTCCGTCAGATTCTATATTACAGGCACCAATATGCCCACAAACCTTAATACCCTTACTTGTTTTGATGTCAAAATCATCCGGAACATCGCCTTTAACCTCTACAAAACCGTGAAAATCTATATTACCTATATTTAAGTCAATATCGCCGGGAATCACTAACTGATCAACAACTGAGAGGGTTTGCTTCTCAAACAGAGCACGACCGGATTTTTCAGCAAATGCAACACGGGCATCATATTTCAGGACAACACCCTCACCAGCAATCAATCCAAACGACTTACCACGTTCAGCGGGAATTGGCAGTCCTTGAACATTGATGCCGGGAGTTCCATCTCCCGGGGGATGCACCATACCAAGCTTCTGATCTAGTTCAATTTCACTATAGGCATTTAGATTTCTTAGATCTATATTACCGACATCATCCTCTTCGAACTCGCTATTCTCGCCAGAGGTTTTCACCGTCAGTTCGAACCAACCATCAACACCATTAACCGACTCAATACCTCTGGCAAGAACTGTAGCTTCAGGGTTAAGACCCATTTCGATTGCAGCACAAAAGTCGTAAACTGCTGCATAGTCAATCGTCTGAAGTATGTTATTCCGCTGCAGGAACCAAAATAGATCGGGAGGTGTGATGACAGGCTTTGATTTTTCGGGAACGGCAACAGGGGCAATATGTTGCTGTACATTTTCTTCAATGAAGAGAGAAGATTCTTCCCCTTCAGGTGGGGAAACTTTCTCTTCGGGAGCTACTTTCTCGGGAAAAATTTCAATCTCGGCCAGACACTCCATCTGCTCATTTTCGAGCCTGAAGCTTAATCTGTAGCGAGAGGTCTCTTCAACAAACTGGAGATTTGGATCGGCATCATTTAGTGAATCCAATGGTTCTTCAGCATGATTCATACCGACCCCTGGCATAAAACTAAGAAATGACTTACTTCTTCATCATTTCAAACCGGATAAAAGCAGTTTTACACTTTTGTTAAATCACCTTTTCAATGGTAGCGGCTGTGAAATCTGACGAACAAAGCTATATTCTTCAAGAAACTTCCGTTGTGCGGAAGTTTCGATTCCTTCGCCGGTAATTTGCAGCTGTCCTGTTGCTCAAAAAGATCAGCAAGTTCACGAACCACTTGAGCCATAATGATCCCACAATAGATCAACAACGACTCCAATTACTTTTCCCGGCCTCGCAGTAAAAACTTTAGAATTTTCCAAACTCGTCATCATCCAATTTGATATCTTGTTGAGTTGGTGCTGCATCCATCCCGCCCCAACCAACCGCTGCTGGTGCAGAATCTTGATTTATTGATTTCACCTGGGGCGGCATTACCGGAGCACTATAATTATTTTGCTGCGTACCAGCTAATTTAAAGCGGCTCAACATATGCTTCAGGTGTGCCGATTGACTCGACAGTTCTTCTGCTGAGGCAGCCGACTCTTCGGCGGTCGCAGTACTCTGTTGAACGGCAGAGTCAATCTGTCCAAGTCCCTGGTTGATCTGTGAAATTCCCTCAGCCTGTTCATTACTTGCAGCAGCAATCTCAGCAACAAGATCAGTCACCTTGGTAATGGAGCCAACAATCTCTTCAAGGGCTTCGGCTGTCTTTTCTGCTATCTGGGCCCCGTTATTGGTTTTTTCCACCGAACCCTCAATCAATTGGGCTGTTTCCTCGGCAGCTTTAGCACTTCTTGCTGCAAGGTTTCGCACTTCTTCAGCGACGACAGCAAAACCTTTGCCATGTTGTCCAGCTCGGGCAGCTTCAACCGCTGCGTTGAGAGCAAGCAGGTTGGTCTGGAAAGCAATTTCATCAATTACTTTAATGATTTTACCAATATTCTGCCCTGCGGTATTGATTTCGGTCATTGCAGTAACCATTTGACCCATCCGTTCACTTCCAGTCTGCGCAGCACTCTGAGCACCATTGGCCAACTGACTTGCTTCTCCAGCATTTGCAGCACTCTGATGGGTTTGACTGCCAATTTCATTCATTGAACTGCTGATTTCTTCAAGCGAGGCAGCTGATTCAGTTGCCCCTTGAGAAAGACTTTGTGCCGTATCAGAAACCTGCTGGCTGCCAGAATCAATCTGATCAGAGGCTCGATTCACCTCGCCAAGAACTTCATTCAGTGTCGCCACCATTCTTTTGAATGCCTGCCCCATAGTGTCATGATCGGATGCTACAGCCACCTGTAACTGCAAATTTCCATCAGCAATCTGAGTGGCTTCTTCAGCTTTACCCTTGAGACCATCAATCATGGTATTGATTGCATCCGCAAGTTCTCCAACCTCATCTTTGCTCTGGTAATTAACTTTTTCAGTGAGATCCCCCAGGGCAATCTTCTGGGCGACACGGACACCTTGTTGTAATGGTGTCGTCAAAATTTTGGTGATAAAGAAAATAATAACGATGACAATGGCAACCAGAACGACGCCACCGACACCGAATCTCCAGTTGATTGAACTGATGATTTGACTTCCATCAGCTTCCAACTGTGCAGAAAGAGCAAGCATAGAATTGAGTGGATAAACAAGTGCCAGGACACCGATCGTTTGACCAGTGTAGTCAGGGATCGGGAATGTCAAAATATAATTGTCACCATAAACTTGTCCCGGCTTACCCGATCGCCCCTGATCAAGAATTGACAATGTTAACGCTCCATTCGTGATGGTCGAATCTGTTGATGCCACATAAACATACTTGCCACCAACCATCGGATTCTTCTTTGGATCCTGTAATTTTGTGGCAATTGGCAGAAAATCGGCCAGCATGTATGCAGCAATCTGGTAACTACCATCATAACTGGTATTTTGTTTCAGAACGGCACTGAAAGGGAGTAGGACTTCACAGGAACCAGCATGTTCTCCCGATGGAAAAGAGATCGGAGAGAGGCCACGAATCGCAAAACCACCCCGACCAATTTCAATCCCCGATAGCGGCTTGTGGTCACCCTTGTTAATATCAATAACAGTCTTGCGAAAGGATGTCAGATCATCCGAAATATCTATTTTTTTACCATTTCGTTTTGCCTGCCAGCCATCACGCCACAAGCGGACCAAACTGCGCCCGCTCCGGGTGTGAAAATGGAGTTTAAGGGGCTTCCCGACATTATCCTTATACCCGGCAAGATACGGCTTCATCGCTCTCCGCAAAAGGTCCCGCGCCATCTGCATTTCGTTGTCAGTTTCATCATTCGGATCTCCCAGAAGAGAAAGGCGATAGGCCGTTAAAACATCGGGAATCTCAGGAAAAATCGCCGAGATTGATAATGCCTTTTTACCAATACGTGAAATATCCTGGACAAGTCTTTGTTGTTGCGCTGTGGCCGTAGACTCAAACACTGTTAACGATGCTTGAGCTGATACACTATTATTGTGGTCCACCAATTTTTGAACTGTGAAATTGACAGCAATAATTGCGATAAAAACGGCAACGACAACCAGTCCCGCAATTGGTAAGATAAATTTTCCACGAATTTTCATCAGCAACCTCCGATGGACAAGATTTCGTACATTAACGAGACCAACATTAGAATTATCTATCAATTAGTAGTAGTTAACATCATTGTCAATTTTTTGATAGCATTTTAATATTAAAAGCCCAACCTGTCGCGAATGAGTGCGTTAAGTTGGGCTTTTATAAAAAAAATGTATTGGAAAGCTTAGTAGTTTATTTTATCTCCAAGCTAAAGAGGTGTGCGACAAAAATAAAACTCTCATCTAATAACTTCACTTGTCTTTATTTCATCGGCCGACGAATATGAATCTCCCGCGCCAGCATGTCATCGACAGCGAATTGAGAGTTCCCAACTTTAAAAATATAACTGGGAAATTTTTGCATTAGAGTCACTTGACTCCCGGGTAAAACCCCCATACTCATTAGCTTCTGCATTTTTTTATCATCACTTGCAGCAAGGTAGGCAATTTCCCCTGTCTCACCTGACTTCAGTTCAGTGAGTGCAACAATCCCCGGTTGCCCCTGTTTCCGT
>JAOZOH010000198.1 GCA_029933365.1 Desulfuromusa sp.
CACCATCAGCCTGTTTCATCTGTGCATCAGTAAAATCGAGAATCGCCATCTTGTCACCAAGGTTGGCAGCAGCCTTGGTCACAGCACTGGCAGGAACACCCGCAGGGATACCAAAACCGGAGATCTGACCATTCTGCAGAGCATCAGCAGTCGGGCCGTAGCCAACATGGATAAGGCTGTAATCCTTGTTGATGTCAATGCCGAGATTACCCAACAAGACGGTATTAGAACCGATTGTCCCGGAGTTCTTCTTCCCCATTGACATGGATTTGCCTTTCATCGCAACAAGGTCAGCCACGGTTCCAGTTTTTGCAAACTTTTTCAAAACAGCATAGTGCTCAACATTCTGCCAAAGCATACTGACAGCTCGCAACTCTTTCTGTGGTCCCATACTGGCAATCGGACCGGTCCCATTCCACGCATAGGCACCATAAAGTCCTTGAAGAATGGCAAACTGAACTTCATTCTTCCCCAGCAATTTAATATTTTCCCCAGAACCAGCCGAGTTGATTGCAGACATCCCAATTTTTTGTTTAGGCTGCAGTTTAACTTTAACTACGGTTGAAAGCGCAACACCGACCGGATAGTAGGTGCCGCCAGTTGATGCCGTAGCAAGCAGATAGTTACGCTCTTTGGGTGCAGCCTGTACGGTAGCAACAGAGCTGAAAACAAAAGCGACGACAACAAAAAACATGATACTCCTAAACCTTCTGACAACTGACATTTCTGACCTCCTTAGTTTCAGGGTTGATGGTAGTTTCCCTTACATTGTTTGTCATCTAGACACCGCAAGAGATGTGCCAGTGTTGATTATAGCGTAAAAATGGGGAATTTCTCCCTGATAACGGGAAATATCAGCATTATATTGCCGGTCGAAAAGATGAATCGGCAAGATCTTGCCGAAGAATGCCGAGATGAAATCTAAAACGGGACAGATTTAAACAAAGTTTTTCCGCTCCAAATTATGTCGTGTCATTTTTTCATTCAGGGTACGGCGGGGCAAATCCAGAGCATCCATCACCGCCTGCACGTCCCCCTTATGTCGTAGCAAAGTTTGTTCAAGAAGCAGACGCTCATAATTGCGCATCAGGTTTTGCAACGAGGAGATCTCCCGGGTTGGAATATCCTGGTTCGGATAACGGAGAACAGATGCCAGCCTTTGCCCTTTGGGTATCGATGAAAGAACATACCGTTCAGCAATATTTTTGAGTTCACGAACATTGCCAGGCCAATCATGATTCATCAACAACCCGATATCCGCATCCAGAAGGGAATTTTCCGGGCGATTATAATTTTCCGCCGCTTGTACCGCGAAATAATCAAACAGGAGTAGAATATCTTCTTCACGCTCGCGTAATGGTGGCACTCGGAGTTCAACAACATTGATGCGATAATAGAGATCCTCGCGAAAAGTTCCAGCTGCACATTTCGTGAGGAGATCCTTGTTGGTGGCACTGATCAGTCTAATATCAATAGGTTGTGCTTCATTGCTGCCAATCCTGACCACTTCGCGTTCTTGCAAAGCCCGCAGCACTTTAACTTGTAAAGGTAGCGGCATTGTTCCAATCTCATCAAGAAAAAGGATCCCCCCTTGAGCATATTCAAAACGTCCTATTCGAAGTCGATCAGCGCCGGTAAAAGCCCCCCGTTCATGGCCAAACAGTTCACTCTCAAAAATGTTTTCTGGTACCGCCCCACAGTTGACGGCAACATACTTACCCTCTTTTCGCGCCCCAAATTCATGCAGACAACGGGCAACCACCTCCTTACCGGTCCCGGTTTCCCCCTGGATTAAAACTGGGGCGTCGGTATCAGCAATATCTAAAATTTCTTCACGCAAGCGACGAATTCCAGCACTGTTACCGATCAATCGCTGCTCAATATCGGCGACACCAGATAAACGGCGACGCAGCTCACGATTTTCCATAACTAAGCGGCGTTTTTCACCGGCACGCTGAACAACATCAAGTAGGTGTTCAGGCTCAAATGGTTTTTCAATAAAATCATATGCCCCCTTCTGCATTGCATCGACGGCCATCTGCACATCCCCATGAGCAGTTAATAAAACAACCGGCAGATCGGGGTCGAGATTATGGAGACGTGATAGAAACACCATCCCATCCATCTTTGGCATCCTGATGTCACTGACCACAACACCATCAAATTCACGGGTCAGTTGATTCAAGGCAGTTGGCGCATCAGGAAAACTCTCGACCTCATAACCTGATAGTTCCAACCACTGAGCTGTCGCAGCACGCATTTCTGCATCATCATCAACCAGGTAGACTTGATTGTGACCATCTGTCATCTCTTTTCTCCGTTCCCTTGGTTTGTGAGCGGCAGTCTGACAATCAACCGCGCTCCGCCAGCCGGTAAATTCTGCGCCCGAATTGTCCCCCCCAAATCAGTCACGATACGGTAGGAAATTGATAACCCAAGACCCAGACCTTCCCCAACTTCTTTGGTGGTAAAAAATGGCGTAAAAAGCTCATTGAGATCATCTTCAGAAATCCCGCTACCGCTATCACTGATAGAAATTTCAACCTCTTGTTGATCGACCGAAATTGCAATCCACAAATCCCTCTGTGAGCAATTCTGCATCGCATCGACAGCATTGCGCAGCAAGTTAACCAGAACCTGTTTTATCCGCCCACGACCGCCACTCAAAATCAGCGGATCTTCCGGCACATCCTTATGGAGAGAAATCCCAAACTCATTGAACAAGGGAGCAACCATTGCCAAAGCTTCATCCAGACAATCCTGCAACAGCACCTGTTCTTTTAATTTTGGGGTTTGATGGGCAAATGTTTTCAACTGAGCAGTAATCGAAGCCATATGCTCAGTCATTCGGGCCACTGCGGCCAGGGTCTCCTGAACTTTCTCTGTTTCCTTTCGTTCAAGCAACAGACGACCACTCGCAGCATGAGTACGAATGGCAGCAATCGGCTGATTCAATTCATGGACAATTCCAGCAGCCATATGGCCAAGGGCTGCCAGTTTTCCGGTTTGTACCAGTTCCGCCTGAGTTTCACGTAAAGCTTTCTCAGTACGGCTTCGCTCTGCTATTTCTTCTTGTAAGCGTAGATTCATCTCTTGAATAGCCTCAGCTTCACGCGCCGTACGCCGGGAAATCTGCTTCTGCCGCCGCTCTCTAGAATACATGCCAAGCGCCAGAATCAACAACGCCAACACTGTTCCAATGGCTGCCACAGCTTGAGCCCGCTCTCGCACTGGAGCAAGAGGAATCACATGGTGCAGTTGCCCGTTCAAACTGCTCAGAGGACGAGACAATAACAGATAAAGAGCATTCTCAAACCTGACGATTTTCTGCCCTGCGGCTAAAGTTTCAACCGTTTTCAAAGGTAAGAGATCCAACGCTTGATCCCCATACTGCCGTCCAGCAAGGATCAGGGTTCTTTGCGCTTCAGATAGAAGCGTCAGGGTCCGGTATTTCCAATCATTTCGACTGGAAAGAAACAGAACGCCATTGCTATCACTCACCAGAACTGTTTCTCCCCCTTCACGCCAACCATCCTGGAGTGGAGTCAGATCAACTTTGACCACAGTCGCTCCAAGAAACCGTGCATCTTGCACGACAGGATAAGACATGAAATACCCGGGTCGACCAGTCGTGACACCTATGGCAAAAAACTCTCCTCGCTGACCCGCTTTTGCATCGGTAAAATAGGGTCTGAATCCATAGTCTTTCCCGACAAAGCTTAAAGGTTCCTGCCAATTACTTGATGCCTGGGTATTGCCAATGGAATTCATGATATAGAGCGCTTCCGAACCAGCTTCAGAATTCAATGATTCCAGATAACTATTAACCAAATCGATATTAAATGAGGATTTGAGCAGAATTTGCACATCAAGATTTTGGGACAGAACATAGGGAAGATAGGCATAACGACTCAACGCTTCACGCAACGTTCCTGCATACAGCGTCAGCCTCTCCTCACCGACCTTAATCCGTTTATCAAGGGCATCAGCATAAGCCCAGCGGGTTGCCTGCCAAACCAGACCTGCTGCGATAAAGATACCGAGAAGAAGTATCCATAGAGAAATTTTTCTTTGGTAAAGTTGCGTAATCGACAAGATACAAATCCACCTAAACTACAGAAGTTACTGCATAACCAACGATTCGGCTTTTACTGTTTAACACTGATAACAAATTTTAAATATCGCCCCTCGGGAAAACTGACCGAGCAGGGAAAATCTTCCGGCTGACCACTGGTAAAAATTGTCTTGAGGGAGTTTCCAG
>JAOZOH010000066.1 GCA_029933365.1 Desulfuromusa sp.
TTTCTAAAAAATCAGGGTAGAATCGAAATTACAGAAAAGAAGTTACACTACCTTTCTATCGGTCAAGATCGCCTGAAACTTTAATCGTGAAAGACTTAACTCAGTGTCTCGACAAAAAATACAACCATGGCAGCTATCATTTTAACATGTCTGCATTTGACTTATGTAGGCTATCTGGTTAAATTAATATGATCAAATTTTATATGCCGGCCAAATTGGGACTCCCATGATTACAAGCAGTGAAGACCAACATCATCTACCAGATCGGGCAACAACTGAGAAACTATACCTTGAGCTGCGCCCTGACTACGAACAACTTCTCCATAACATCTACCAACAATTGCGCAAAATAGTTGAAGATGAAGGACTCTCAGTTACGATCAAATATCGGTTTAAACGTTTTGATAACTACTGCGAAAAGCTGGTCAGACTGAGTAAATTACAGGGAAGTGACTTACTCCAGATTACCGACCTGCTGGGGATTAGAGTTGTTTGTCCATTTCTGGAAGATCTAGAAACTGTGGAACGATTAATCACCCAAAATTTTGAAATTTTAGAGATGGAACGCAAAGCAGAGCAGCACTCTTTCCATGAATTTGGCTACGATTCGGTCCATTTGTTGATTCGAACCGAACCTCTGGATCGACCCACTTATCTACCACACAGCGGGAATGTCTGCGAAATTCAACTGCGCACCATTCTTCAGGAAGCCTGGGCTGAAGTTGAGCACGAGTTGGTCTACAAATCAGACATCAACATGCCGAATCACTCTATCCGGCGAAAATTGGCATCACTAAATGCCTCTTTGAGTTTGTCTGACCTGATTTTCCAGGAAATTCGTGATTATCAGAAAGAGATACGGCAGCGCGGTTTGAAGTGCCGTCAAGATGTAGAATTGATGTCTTGTGATTATGGAGCAATCCATATTTCACAACTGCCAGTCTTAGAGGAAATCACCCAGGAAAAAGATATTGCCGTTCCTGACTATCAGGACTCAAAGAAACTGGAAAAATTAATGTTTGCTGCCCTTGAAGCACACAGCAACAACCAGTTTCAAAAAGCAATCAATATTTATGGCGCTATTTTACGCATGAAACTTGATCCTGCAATCCGCTCGCTGATTTACAACCATCGCGGCATGGCTCTGTTTGCTTTGGCAGGGTATCAGAAAGGGGTCGAAGATTTCAGCAAAGCGATTGAATACAACGATGAAAACACCCGTGCTTGGAGCAACCGGGGTTTGGCGTACAGGATACTTGAAAAATTTGACCAATCTCTGGAAGACTACGACCGGGTCATTGAAATGAGCCCCCAGCAGTACGAAGGCTACTGGGGACGAGCACAAACCTGTTTTGAGATGAAACTGCTCAGTCGGGCCCTGGCCGATTGCCATAAAACCCTTGAACGAAAATCTGATTTCACCCCGGCCTTGGAACTGGAAAAAACTCTTCGGCGACAGTTATTTTAACCCCGATAGATAGAAAATGGCCCCCAGGCTTGATCCACTGGCATCACCTCGATCTCATTGATATTGACATGTGCCGGACGATTGACAATCCAGAAAACGGTCTCGGCAATATCTTGCGGAAGTAAAGCCTCTGCCCCTTGATAAACTTTGGCTGCCTGTTCAACATTACCCTTAAAACGAACCTCGGAAAATTCACTTTCAGCCATTCCCGGGGCCAGATTAGTGACCCGGACTTTGTTGCCAAGCAGATCCGCGCGTAAGTTACGACTGAACTGCTGGACAAAAGCCTTGGTTCCACCATAGACATTCCCACCGGGATATGGCCAGCTTCCAGCGGTTGAACCAATATTAACAATATGCCCGCTACCACGTTTTACCATCTGCGGTAACACGGCACGAGTGCAATACATGAGACCCTTGATATTTGTATCAACCATGGTGTCCCAATCGTCGATATTGACATCCCAGGAAGGCTCTAACCCCAGCGCCAATCCTGCATTGTTCAGCAGAACATCAACATCGGTCAGTGCGCCAAGTTTTTCAAAAACCTGCTCGCGGTCACGGACGTCCAGAGGAATAATTTGCCGAATACTTACTCCCAACTGTGTTTTCAACTGTTCCAAACGTTCGACACGGCGACCGGTCAAAATTAACTGCCATCCCTGATCTGCAAAATACTCCGCACAGGCTTCTCCAAAGCCCGACGTTGCCCCGGTAATCAAAATTGTTTTTTCCATAGTCTCCTCCATATGTTTCTATTAAATCTACACCCTATAAACAATAGCTTCGAAACACCTATTTTACAATTTATGTTAGACTGTCACGTTATATAAAACTATGACCATTATGAAAACTCATAGGATCTGAAAATGTTTGATGCTTTTCTCTCTTTCCATCCTGTCTGGCAAGCTTTTTTTGCGACTCTTTTTACCTGGGCATTAACAGCGCTCGGTGCCGCAGCGGTCTATCTACAACAGGAGCCAAGTCGTAAAACTCTTGATGCCATGCTCGGCTTTGCCGCTGGGGTTATGATTGCGGCCAGCTTCTGGTCTTTGTTGGCTCCTGCACTGGTAATGGCCGAAGGGAAAGCTCTGCCTTCCTGGCTGGTGGTCGCATTTGGTTTCCTCTGTGGTGGTGGCTTCTTACGCCTTATTGATAAATTTCTTCCCCATCTCCATTTAAATTTTCCGCTATCTGAAGCGGAAGGGGTCAAAACCGATTGGCCACGCAGCACCCTGATGGTTCTTGCCATTACGATGCACAATATCCCTGAAGGATTGGCCGTTGGTGTTGCATTCGGAGCTGTCGGTGCAGGCTTCCCAGAAGCATCCATAGCCGGAGCCATGGCATTGGCTATGGGCATAGGGATTCAGAATTTCCCTGAGGGACTGGCCGTTTCCGTTCCCTTGCGCCGTGATGGCTTGTCGCGTCATCGCAGCTTCATGCTCGGTCAATTTTCCGGATTAGTTGAGGTTGTCGCCGGAGTGGCTGGAGCAGCCCTGGTGCTTATCGCCCAACCCCTTTTACCTTTTTCTCTGGCCTTTGCTGCTGGCGCGATGATTTTCGTTGTTGTCGAAGAGGTTGTCCCTGAATCACAACGAGGAGGAAACACCGATACCGCTACCTTCGGCACCATGATCGGTTTCACTGTGATGATGATGCTGGATGTTGCACTCGGTTAAAAAATAGCTCTGTAAAAATAGTCCTTTTCAACGTATTTTATTGATGAGTTATTCGGGGTCTTCTTTATGATCTTCTAGTGGAGAATTCGCTAAATTCTGCTCTGCCTTTTGTTGCTTATCTTGCTGTTTTTTTAATTTTTCTTCGGTTTTTTTCAGTTTCTTCGCTGTCTTCTCAGCTTTTTTCTGTATATTTTTCTCTTTGTTCCGCCGGGCATAACTGAGTAGAAGGCCTAAAATCACGCCAATGAGGAGAGCGGAAAGAACCAACAATGCTTGTGATACAGGATATTCCCATTGCAAAAATTGGACGGGAACTAAAATGCTATTCTGCCAGACATAAATAAGCACTGGAATCAAAAATACCAATCCCGCTAACAATTTTGTTTTCATGGTTACTCTCCTGTTTTACCATTCATGAATATATTTGTTTTGTGCAGATATAAAACAAATGTCAGCAGTTTGCAGTAAAAATAATTCCACCCGCCATATTTGTTGGTGTCACCAGCAAATTTTAGATAAAAAAATGGGGAACCCTGCTGGTTCCCCAAGATGAACGTAGGAGGTAACGTCCAATAATCCTATACTATAGAGAGGCTACCTGACGCTGAGCAGGGCGCCAAGCGGGCTCGGATGACTATTTATTCAGCTTCAAAGCCAAGAAGCGGCTTGCATCTCCTTGCCGGACTAGGAGCAGGACAACTTTTCTGCCACTTTCCTTGATCAGTCTTTTCACTTGAGCGGGAGTTTCTACTGCCTCGCGGTTCACTTCTTCAATCAAATTGCCGCGTTGAATTCCAGCTCTGGCTGCTATCGATCCGGAGATCACGTCTGTAACCAATACTCCGTGTGCACCTGCATAACCAAATTGTTCAGCCAGATCAGAGGTTAGCTTCTGCAAACTCATCCCCAGTTCGGGCAGCTTATTACTACTGATCGGGTGACCATTTTCATCGGCTTCCATCGCACCTATTGTAGCTTTTACCTTTTTCTTTTTACTGTCACGAAGAACCAACAATTCAACAGTTTCACCTGGTCTGGTCATCGCCACCTTGTTGCGGAAATCGGCAACTTTATCAACGGTCTTCCCATCCAGCTTGAGGATAACATCACCTTGTCTAAGGCCTGCCTTCTCCGCAGGAGAATCTTCCATCACCTGAGCGACCAAAATCCCTTCACGCTGATCGATACTGAAAGATTCTGCCAGTTCTTTAGTCAGATCCTGAATATAAACCCCCAGCCGTCCGCGGGTCACACCACCATGTTTGACCAGTTGTTGATGGATATTCTTGGCCATGTTGATCGGAATGGCGAAACCTATCCCCATATAACCGCCACTGCGAGAAAAAATTGCAGAATTCATGCCGACAACTTCACCATCCAGATTGACCAACGGCCCGCCTGAATTTCCCGGATTAATGGCAGCATCCGTCTGGATAAAATTTTCAAAGTCATTCAGGCCAATACCGCTGCGGCCTTTGGCACTGACAATCCCTGCTGTGAGTGTATGGGAGAGGCCAAAAGGATTACCAAATGCCAGAACCCAGTCACCAACCTCAAGATTATCTGAATTCCCCAGCTTCAAAGCAGGCAGTTTTTCATCGGCATCGATCTTGATTAAGGCGACATCCGTTGGGGGATCAGTACCAATAATTTTTGCTTCATACTCTCGGCCATCAACCAATTGAACCGTCACCTTATCGGCATCACCAACAACATGGTTATTGGTCATAATGTAACCATCAACAGAAATTATAAAACCAGAACCCTGCCCCATAGAACGGTGCTTAGGAGCCTGATGTGGGTTACGCTGTTGTGGAATTTGATCAAAAAAACGGCGGAAAAACTCATCATCAAAAGGGCTGTTACCAAAAGGATTTTGTCGTTGACCTTGTTGCTCGACTTCTTTTTCAACCTGAATAAATACCACTGCTGGCGAAACCTGTTTGGCAACACTACGGAAAGCTTTACCGGTTTCACGCAAACTTTTCAGCCCTTCGTCCTGGGCGTTTGCAACATTGGGCAACAATGTTCCACTGAATCCAGTTGCCAATAGCGCAACAACTAAAAATAAAAACAGCCGCTTGAACATGTTCATGATTGACTCCTTAAAAATGAATTTCCCGATTTTGTTTGGAGATAAGTAGAGTGAACCAGCTCGATCATTTCATCCATATCAAAAGGCTTATCAATCGTTGCCGTTGCACCAAAACGCTGTGCAGTGGCATGGGTTGTTTTATCACCAAAGGCGGTCATACAAATAAAGGGTGGACAGCGTGGATTATCAATTTGACTCTCTAAAACTTCAAGGCCTGTGAGTGCCGGCATGCGCACATCACTGATAACCAAGTCATATTCATCGGCCCGTTCCAATTGTTCCAACAGCTGCAGCCCATTATCGCAACCTGTAACCTGGTAGCCAGCGCGGGACAAAACCAGCATCAGCAGCTCGCGCAGTTCCAGGTCATCTTCGGCGAGAAGGATTTGTGGGTGAGTATCAAGACAGACAGCTTCCATCTAAAAATCTCCAAAAAAATTGTTTTATAGTTTTTTACTTCGCAATCATCGTGCCAAAGACAAAACCAGTAAAATAGCGGATCAAATCAATTTAAAGGTGGGGCAAAAGTCCCCTGTGGGGCAAAACGCCCCAGCAGGAGTGCGGGAGATAGGAAAAGGTCTTTCTGCTCAACTATTTTTCAATTTACGGTAGAGGGTTTTACGATCAACCCCCAACAGGCGAGCTGCCAGTGTGCGATTGTCGTCCAACTGCTCGAGAACCTGATGAATATAGCGACGTTCCATTTCGTCCAGAGGGACAATATTCCCTTCATCAACCAGGCTAACTGGTAGTGGAGCTCTCCCCTTGGGGTGTCTGATCTGCTCGGGAAAATCTTCGACAGTCAGCTGATCATGGAGGGTTAACGCCAACGCACGCTCAATCACATTACGCAGTTCACGGACATTTCCTGGCCAGTGGTATGCCAGTAAACAAGCTGCTGCGGGCTGAGCCAATCCAACCACCGATTTGTTGAAGCGTTGACTGAGCTGTTGGATAAATTTGAATGCCAACAGCAAAATATCATTACCGCGGTCACGTAAGGGTTGCAGTTCCAATTGAATCACATTCAGCCGGTAGAATAGGTCACTGCGAAACTGTCCGGTTGCAACCCTTTCTTCTAAGTCTCGATGGCTGGCAGCCAACACCCGGACATCACAATCAATTTCACTACTCCCACCCAATGGACGAACTTTATGATCCTCCAGAACACGCAGCAGTTTGGGTTGCAGCGCTAGGGGGAGCTCGGCAATCTCATCCAGCAACAGGGTTCCGCCGGAAGCTTCTACAAACAACCCTTTGCGCGCCTCCCGAGCATCGGTAAAGGCACCTCGGACATGGCCAAACAATTCACTTTCGAGTAAGTTTTCTGGCAATGCCGCACAGTTTATCGCCACAAACGGCCCCTCATGGCGATTACTTTGGCGGTGCAGCGCCCGGGCAACCAATTCTTTTCCGGTTCCACTTTCACCGCTGATCAATACCGATGTGTCGAGATCTGCAATCCGGATAATCTGTTGTTTAATATTTTGTAATCCCAGGCTTTCACCCAGCAGTTCATCATCGGGTTGTTGACGCCGCACCTGCTCTTTGAGAAGTCGCACCTTTTCCTGTAAATGGCGATGTTGCAACGCTCGTTTCAGAGAAATACTGAGCAGGTCAAGGTCAACCGGTTTGGTAACAAAGTCGTACGCTCCGGCTCTGAGAGCAGCAATTGCGGTTTCCAGACTGCCAAACGCCGTCATAATGACTACTGGTAGATCAGGGCGATTGCTATGCAGTTCCGCACAGAATTCGATGCCGCTTGTCCCTGGCATATTTAAATCTGTCAGAACAACATCTATATCCTGCTGGTGGAGCAATTTGCGGGCATCAGTTACCTTAAGAGCCGTCCAGATACGGTGCCCACGGCGACTGAGATCTTCTTCAAGCAGCTCACATAATGCCTGATCATCATCGATCACCAGAATTCGACCCGGCAAATTGTTTTCCGTCATGCCAGTTCTCCACTTTGAACCTGAGGCAAGTAGACACTGAAACAGCTCCCCTCGCCGGGAGTACTCTCGACCTCAATCCAACCACCATGTTCTTCAATAATTCCATGAGCAATCGACAATCCAAGGCCGGTTCCCTGCCCAACATCCTTGGTCGTAAAGAATGGATCAAATATTTGTCGTAACCGCTCCGGTTCGATACCGATACCCTGATCGCAAACCTTCAGTTTAACCCAGGTAGCATCCTTCTGTTCAATGTTTTCTGGTGGGATCACATCAGGGGCGTTGGAGCTGTTCAAAGTTATTTCTCCACCATCCGGCATTGCCTGAATCGCATTCAGGGTCAGATTGAGTAAGACCTGTTGCAACTGTCCTGGATCTACATGAACCTGCAGAGGCACGGTGGTCTCGTTTATCACCAGATCAATCCTTTTTTCATGGGCTGTCGGTTCCAGTAAAGGTTGGACTCCGCGCAATACTGCGTTGAGATCAACCGTCTGTTTACGCGCTTTTCCCCGTCTGGCAAAGCTGAGTAATTGGCGCATAATCACGGTCATCCGTTCGGCCTGTTCACCAATAATTCTGGCTGAACGAGACGCGTCTTCCGGTTCTAGTTCTGCACTGCAAATCAGCTTGGCACGACCTGCTATGACGTTCAACGGTGTCCCCAGTTCATGAGCCATCCCGGCGGAGAGTTGCCCTAACGTTGCCAGCCTCTCAGTATGACGTAATTTTTCCAGGGCTTCATATTTTGCGTCGTTAGCGACCTGTGCTGCCTCTTGAGCTTCAGCCAGCTGTCCACGCATCCTCTCTATGGTCCCGGAGAGCTCAGAAAATTCATCACGACCGGGTAAATTGACACTGGTGGTCAAATCTCCAGTTCCAATCCGTTCCGCTTGAGCCCGTAATTTACGCATTGGACGGCTAATCCAGATACTTCCAAGTACCCCCATAAACAGTAAACCTGAGGCAATGGACAGCCCCACCACGATTGCTGAACGGCGAAGACTTTCCTGAACATAATCGTGCATTTCGTCCATCGATTCAGAAAGTTCAATCGCTCCTATTCGCCCATCTTCGGTTATCAAAGGGAGATATGTCAGGAGAAAATCCTGACCATCGGACGACCCGGCCAGCAGTGCCACAGTCTCTTCATTGGACAGGTCGCCCAGTTGATCAAGAGGAACCCGTGGCTGGTATTGGGTCGCAACATCATCTTCAATCCAGACCCAGCGCACCAAGGTTCGCGAATAATCTTGATTAGCTTTTTTCAGAAACGCGATTGCGACTTCTTCGCCACGTTGTTGCCACAATTCTGTCACGAGAAAGCGTAAACTTTCACCAATATGGCGTGCTTCACGGCTGAGATTTTTTTTCAGCTGCTCCCGTTCCCGCTGGATTGAAAAATAGCTATAGGCAGAAAAAACCAGGGCTACCCCAAGGAGAACAGCAAAAGTTATTTTGATAGTCAGACGCATCGATTCATTTCTCAGCTAAGGAACTCAAACAGGTTCTAATCTTGCGTTGCTCTGAGCAGCTTGTCAAGCAGCAGTAAAACTCCTCGGAAGAAACAAAAGCCCGATCAAATTGACCGGGCTTCTATAGAATCACCATCAATTTTGATGCACTCACAAAAATGAATCAGATGGCTAAGCAAAAATTTTGACGGTTGCGTAAAAAAGAGTCCGCTGGATCAACTTGAATCTGCATCTGTCTCTTCATCATCGTCTTCGTCATCAACGGCAACTTTTTCCTTGCCGAACATGCGGGCAACAATAATCCCCACTTCATATAAAATAATAAACGGCAACGCGATAGAGGCCTGTGAGAAAATATCGGGTGGCGTTAAGACCGCCCCCATGACAAAAGCCAACAACAGTGCGAATTTACGATTTTTCGACAGCCATTTATGATCGACAATCCCCAGCCGGGCAAGAAAAAAAATTACGATAGGCAACTCAAAAACCAATCCGAAAGCCACCAGTAAACGGGAAGCCATGGTTAAGTAGGCACCCATCGACAACATCGCATTAACCCCGCCAACATTGGTTCCATAATTGATCAGAAAAGAAAAGATCATCGGAAAGACAAAAGTAAAACCAAAATAGGTACCGGTGCCAAAACAGAGAGAACTGAAAAAAACAAAGGGAATCGCCAGGCGTTTTTCATGGCCATAGAGGGCAGGGGCGATAAAACTCCAGACTTGCCAAATGATAATGGGAAAGGAAACCACCAGCCCGGCCAATGCTGAAACTTTAAGGATAGTAAAAAAGGGTTCGGTGGCGTTGATAAAAACCAGAGAACTCCCTTCAGGTAGCGCTTGGCGCACCGGTGCCGCGATAAATTCAAACAGTTTTTCACCAAAGCTGTAGCAACCTAAAAAAGCAACCAGCCAGGCAATTGCAGAAATCACCAACCGCTTGCGCAATTCACCCAAGTGATCAGATATTGCCATACCGTCAGACATTATGCTTTAGCTCCGCATCTTTGTCCGATGTTTCAGCCATTTTTTCAGCATTATTTTTTGTTACCGCCTCTGCTGTCTCGACAGTGGAATCCTCTGCCAAAGGATTCTCCTTTTCAACTTCAAGGCGGGAGAGTGCTTCGTCTGCATTTGCGGGAATTTTCTGTTCACCCCGTGCCATAACTTCTTTATTATGGCGCTCATCTTCCGCCTTAATTTCTAGATCAATGGTACTTTTCAGATCATTGGTTGCACGTTTGAATTCTGCGAACCCCTTACCAAGAGAGCGAGCCAGATCGGGAAGTTTTTTTGGTCCCAGGATAATCAACGCCAATGCGGCGATGAGAATCATTTCTGTCATTCCGATGCCAAACATCAATATTTTCCTCTCGTTTTAATATTCTTATACTGTCAATACCAGCACCTAAAGGGAGCGGCAAGAGCGGACATAAACCCTTTAATTCAGCGAGAATAGCCTTACAGGAAACAGCTGTCAAGCACTCCGAACAGGCAGAAAGATTGACATGCCAAGGGGTGCTAGTCTACCATCTGGTCTAATTTTTTACCCCTATAATCAGAGGTGAGTCAGAACAATGAACCAAGTAAAATTACAACAGCAAATCAAACAATTGGCTGCCGACAAAAATGCACTCCTCATCGCACACAATTATGAACGTGACGAAATCCAGGAAATTGCTGACATCACCGGTGATTCACTGGCTTTGTCAATAGAGGCACAAAAAACAGACAAGCAGATTATTGTTTTCTGTGGGGTCCATTTTATGGCGGAAAGTGCGGCAATTCTTGCCCCGGAAAAAACGGTTCTGCTCCCACGTGCTGATGCGGGGTGCCCAATGGCTGACATGGTAACTGCCAAAGGGATGCGGCAGATGAAACGGCAGCATCCGGAGGCCACAGTAGTGACCTACGTCAATTCGAGTGCGGCGGTCAAAGCTGAAAGTGACATTTGCTGTACCAGCTCAAATGCTGTCAGTGTAGCTCGCTCAGTCGCTGCAAAAAAACTTTTGCTGGTTCCCGATCGGAATCTGGGTCGCTACATCGCCAGTCAGGTTCCAGAAAAAGAGTGTATCTGTTGGGAAGGATACTGCCCGGTTCATGATCAGCTGAAGGTTGAGGAGATCCAACAGGCAAAAACTGATCATCCTGAGGCCCTATTCATGGTTCACCCGGAATGCCAGCCCGAGATTCTGGAGTTGGCCGACCATATTTGTTCAACCAGTGGCATGTATGAGTTTGCCGCAAAGAGTCCAGCTAAGACGTTTATTGTCGGGACAGAAAACGGGATCCTCTGGCGATTGCGCAAAGAAAATCCGGATAAGGAATTTATTGTGCCAAGCCCGGTTCTGGTTTGTCGAGATATGAAGCTGACCCGCCTGGAAGATGTCTTGCGCTGTCTGGAAACCATGGAGCCCCGGATCACCGTTGCCGAAGATATTCGCATCAAAGCCAGACAGGCATTAGATAAAATGTTGGCGGTGCCGCGAGACTAGTTATTGCACCGTGGGAGCGGGTTTATCCTTAGGCATCGATTCCGGAAAACTCTGTGCAATCTTCAGCATGGCCGTTTCTACTTCCGCCTTCATTTTAGCAAAACCAGCTTCACTGAGCTGCAAAGTTGACTCACTTAAGCGCAACACCAGCTCCTCTTTTTCAAGCTGTCTAAGCCCTTTAAGTAGGGCTAGCTTGATCTTTTTTTCATCGGTCTCATCGCCTACCATCTTGACAAAACGATTTGCCAGCTCCACATTTTTGGCATTGATTAACTCTTCTTGGGCAAAAGAAACATTTGCCTGTTTTACAAATTTACTCAAAAACAGAAACGTAACTGTTTGCCATAAGTCTTTATTATACGCAGTCATATAAAATGTCCTTTCACAACCAGAGAGATCAAATTTTGCTTATGGCGCATCAGGCAGATGAACCTGGAAGAAATCATCCCACAATTGATCCAGTTGTCGACAAGCATCCGCCAATGGTAGAGCTTTCCAGCGTGACTTTCCAGCCTGATCATTTCCGACGATGTGACAAAGTTTCAACCGCTTTAATTTATCCAGAGCATCGGCTATTTCAAAATTTATCGGTGTAGCGTAGGTCTCTGCGAACCAGTCTTCAATCGCCGTATCCAGCTCTGCAGCAAAGAGAGTGCTGCGAGATAAACGGTTCACCAACTCCCCTTTATCCACGGGAATAAATCGTTCTCTAGTAGAAAAGTCTGTCATTGGATATTGCTCTCCCAGCTCGCTATAAAACAAAATCCTCTAAAAACAGCCTGTCTATCCGCAAAGAATACAAATTTTATCGCTGCCATATATCGACGTCAGTCTGGTTATTGTTCCAGAGGTAAAGCACTGAGCTTGATTCTGAGATCTTCTTTGTGTGCAGCCAGCAGCGACAAAGCATTTTCGACATATTCTTGAGAATTAATTTCGTCACCAACATATCTTTGCAACAACTCCAGCCATTGATCATGAATCTGGCAATGCCCCAAAGTGTTATCGTCTTGTAACGGACAATCCGGACATTTATGGTCTAAAACTTCCTTGGCAACAATTTCTTTATTCCAGGCTTTTCGATACTCACTGGCATATTGCTCAATCCATTGAATTGCACGTGATCCTCTTTCCTCTGGCTGGTATTGGTTGATGTGCGTATTTATCTCCTGCAATTGTTTTTTAAAAAACTCCCCAGAATGCAAAGAGAGTTCCTGATTGAAACCAGCAAAACGCAGAATCAATGCAAACACGGAATCATCAATTGTTTGGGTCATATTTATTTTCTCCGATTTGGCATTATGGTAGGGACCAAATGTTTAAATCGCTTTACAACCTCAAAGCTAGAAACATGACTGCGTATTCCTGATGCATATTTCCTTTTCTTATTTATAACGTGATTGATTAAATCACAATACTTTTTTAGTCGTGTTTGGGCAGGATTTATGATGCCGGCAATCCCTTAACATAACACCGTACCGGGATATTATTTGGAACAGCAGCTAAACACTTGTTACAAGAAATACAGGCAACGGCTTCAGCCTTTCCTTCTTTGATCCTTTTCACTATCAGAGGTTCTCTAATAAAGGGACGGCTCATAGAAATACAGTCAGCATATTGCTTCCCTAATATCTCCTCCATTTCTTTCACTTTCCGCAAACCACCGACAAGAAACAAAGGGGTTTTTCCAAGGACAGGTTTTAGCAACTTTGCAACTTCAAGATTGTATGGTTCCTCAAGGTCACACTTTCCCTCCAGACGTTTCATCATTAACGTTCCCAATGGTCTTTTCCAGAAAGGGAGACTCTGCACCAATTCCTTTACCGGAACATCACCCCGACACATGTTCATAAAAGAGTAGACACTTGATCCGCAGCTTATCTCCAATCCATCGATCCCCAGATCCGACAGCCACTTGGCATATGTAACCGCCAAAGAAGGAGTTATTCCCTCTTCTGGCGTATAGTCGTGAGTATTTAGTTTCACCAAGATCGGCATTCCTTGTGGCACCGTATTCCTGATCTCTACAATGAGCTCTTTTAAAAAACGAAACCGATTAGCATCGGAGCCGCCCCATTCATCTTCTCTTTGATTGAAAAAAGGGGAAAGGAACTGGTTGATCAAGTAGCAATGTGCGGCATGTAACTGAATTCCATCCGCGCCAGCTTCGACTGCTCGACCTGCCGCTTTCCCAAAAGCCTGGATCACCTCTTGAATTTCAGCTTCACTCATCTCCTTGGGCTTAAAAAAATGAAAGGGATCCCTTCCTTTACTGGAAGGTCCGATGGGGGTCTGCCCGATCATGGCTTTTGTCGTCTGCCTCCCGGCATGGGCCAATTGAAATGCTACCTTGCCACCTTCTTGATGGACGGCTTCAACAAGTCTCCTTAAGCCGGGAATCATATCATCGTTATGAATTCCAGTTTGATATCCATAAGCCCGGCCCAAGGGGTGAACAAACATGTAGCCGGGAATAATAAGCCCCACTTCCCCTTTTGCCAAAATTTGATATCTCTTAATCAGCTTATCGCTTATCTCACCCGCTTCTAAGGCCATAACTTCGTATGTTGCAGAATGGATAAATCGGTTCTTGATCTGTACATTTCCCAAATTTATTGGTGTAAAAAGAATAGACATGGAGCGCTTCCTGTTAATTGTATCGATTAGGGGATGTCGGTCCATAGTGGTCAAACTAATCAAAAAGCGATACTGAAGTTTGTTGTTGATATTTAAAAACCACAGCTAACCCGTGTCTCTGTTAAAGACATCATTCAACTCACTAATAAATTGAGCCGTGTTGCCGCCCGTAATTTTTTTATGAGGAATTATATATGCGGTAATATCATCAGTGAAAACGAAGGTGTAATCAGGTATTGTCGCGATTCTATTTATTGCATTCCACTGAATCTTATTGTCGTTATCTTTCGTTTTTTCGGCTAAATAATCGTCAGTGATCGTCATTTCATGTATGCCGAGAATACCCCTATAGTTGCCATTTTCGTATAATGTTTTTATGTGCTTTTTATTACGGTATCTGAAGTAGTGCTTGTACATAAGAAACAGCGGGAGAGAAATCGAAACACTCAAAACAGCCAGAGTCGTCAATGTTTTTTCAGGAGAGTACCCCCTCAATATGGATAACATAAACCCGGCAGCAAGCGGTCCACCTGCCCACCACATTTGCCCTTTACGGATTGTTTTAAGCATCAGAGAGGATGTTTTTATCAAGTAATCACTAAAAACAAAAAAATCCTCTAATTCTATTTCATATTTGATTTTCACTATCTGCTCTCTTCTTGCGGTCACGTAGTAGTTTGAGGTAAGCGGCACACCAGCTGCGTCTGTTGTCAGGTATGTAGTTCCCGAACTCCTTGAGGGGTGTCAATGTGGGCGACTATCTTTGTTGTATTTCCATTTAAAACTTCAACAGGTCCTTCCAGGTTAATTGAGCCAAGAACATTTGATATTTTTTCGGGCTCGGGATGAAAAATCTGTAGCTTAGAGAGAGACAACCCATAATCTTTTAACTGCGTTGCGGGATGTGACTTTGTCTGCCATTGAATAAATGCCGGGGCTCCTCCCGTCATTGGAATACTACCATCTTTTGGAATGGTAATAAGCCAATTTATTGTGCCACGACTCATCGGCTCAATTTCACCTGCAGACTCTGAACAGGCTATTGAAGTGGAATGGATATCTGCTGTTCTTACAACCCAGGTTTTTAGCATCGGAGGGGCGTCTTTTTTGATATCATCCAGAGCAAACCAGCGGGGTCTCTTTGGGCTTTTTGCAACGGGATTACAAGTAATGACCTCCAGAAACATTGCGTCGCCAAGGCGCAATAATAAATTATGTGTTCCCATGCGGGGATGCTCTCCACCTTTTTGAGGTTCCACACCCAGTGAGTTTTTTACCAGCGCTGCACCAGCTTCAAGCGTTGCTGCAGTTATTATAATGTGATCTATAAAACACTGATTCATCCTTGATCCTCATTGGTAGATTCAAGTTCAAAGTGCCCTACCCGAGTTAAAAGTAGACTTTGGAAATTCCGGGGCACCATAGAATGGCGCCAGTTTAAGGGTAGATACCAACAAAACCGGGACAGCCCCCGACGGACCTGGGGACAGTCCCGCGTTTACTATGACATTGCTTAAGCTGGCGCCATTCGGAACATCATACTCAATATGTCCTATTATTTGGCCTAGGAACTATGTCCAACAGTTATAAGATATTGTCCCTTACCCATTTAATAATCGTGCTATAGGACTCATCATTCTCTAAATAACCTGCAATCAGCCAGGCAACCAATGAGACCAAGACCCCAAGAAGGAAGAGCCTGTAAAGAATTTTGTGTAAACGGCATGTCGGTCAATGTGTCGGCATCC
>JAOZOH010000199.1 GCA_029933365.1 Desulfuromusa sp.
CATCTTCCAGGAGATACATAAGAGACTTCTCGGATTTTTGCAGTTGTTCAGTTTTCTCTGTCAATTCCTGGGTTCGCTTCCCGACAACTTGCTCCAACTGATTACGGTACTGTGCCAGCGCCATCTCAGCCTGTCTGATTTCAGTGATATCTACAATACTCACAGTGAGCCTGCCCATTTTTTTAAATTCTGCGGGAAAACTAACTGTCATCAAAACGTTGATTTGGTTACCATCTAGAGTACCGTTGACGGCTTCAGCCTCAAAACCTTCTCGGCCTTCTGCAATGGCAATCAACTCTTCACAAAAAACAGCAAAAGATTCGGGGACAAACACCTTATCCAGAGAACCTAACAGCTCTTCCTTGCTATTTGCATGGTACAGCTTGAGTGTTGCCGAATTCACCTCCGATATTTTTAATGCCTGGGCAGCTTCTGCAACAAATTCCGGATGGTCTCGGATATAAGTCGGTATATCCTTAATGCTTTGCTGTTTCAATTCCTCCAACATAACCTGTATTTCAGAATAATCTTCCTCCCAGAGGGAAACTCCGACAGATTCAAAGAGGGTTCGATAACGATCCTCGCTCAACTTAAGAGATTGGATTATTCCTGTAAGCTGTACAGTCATCCTGAAAAATGCCTGAGTTAACTTGCCAATTTCGCTTTTATTGTTTTGGCCCAAGCGACTCATTTTTATGGTCACAGTATGATCGAGATCTCCTTGTTCAATTTTTTCAGCATCCTTTATCAGAGTATTCAGAGGTTGTGTGATACTCCGGATAATGACAACAGAAGAGATAATCAGCAGAAAAATTAGAGCTGTCGACAAAAATAAAACCATCGAGAAGGTTTTCTGGTTAATCGTTTCAATATCTTTACCCGCTTGCTGCGAAAGGCTAAATGCTCTCGTAAGAATGTTATTTGAACTCACCTGAATCTGACTTGAGAGTCTGTCTCTAAGCTCCGCTGAAGAGCCCTGAAACACAACCGTCGAACTTGGTTCAGGGGATTCACTATTCAGCCGAGGCTCTAACTGGAGCCGAGAAAACAGAGCCCCGATCTCTTCCATTTCACTTTGAATAGGCCGTGCATCTTCAGCAGGTAGATGTTCAGACAATTTAGCCAGAGTCGTGGATATTTTTTGCCACTGCTGCTCACTTCTCTCGTAACGATGAGCCAAATATTCATCTAAAATAATAATAAGATGGGTTGTTTGATTGACAAGTTGGCTGGCGATATCTGCTTTTCCCTGCGCAGCTTTTATCTTCAGCGAGTACTGAGATACAAAAATAGCGAGCAGGCAAATCAGCCCAGTGGCAATCGCAGTTGAGAAATAAAGTTTAACGCTGATTTTCATTCGCCGCCGTTAGTAAATTAAGGTTTCAGACTCAGGGTTGACCGCTTTCATGGCTTGCGGATAAATATAATCCAGATAATTAGGGACTTTCTTTGCATCGGAATAACCATTTTTTATGATCCAACGCGCCTGATCTTCTAAATCAAGCAGCAGACTATGGTGCAGTGACAAATCAAATTTCATCGTTCTAAACAGATCGTTGACCGCTTGGTTTTGCACCCCACTGACCTTTGCATAGATCGCTGCAGCTTGCTCTTTGTTTTTATCAATATAATTTTCGGCGGAGATAAGTGCCTGAAGAACTTTTTTGGGAATTTCAGGGTTTTTATCTACATATTGTTTTGTCGCAACAACAACCCAGGAACAGGGACGGATCAGCTCACTTGGTAGCAGAATAGCCTTGTCTCCCAATTTCTCAAGTGCCTGTAGAGGAAAGGGAACCCAGCCAAATATGGCATCTACTTCACCGTTAACAAAGGATTTTAATTGCGCCGGGGCATTGAGGTTAACGACTTCCAGATCTGTCGGTTTTAAGTTATTCAAAGCTAGCAGAGAGTCCATGAAGAACTGACCCGATGTTCCAAGCATAACTGCTACTTTTCTCCCTTTTAAATCAGCAATACTTTTGATGCCTCGATCTCTTCTGGCGACAATGAAATGAATTTTAGAATGATCAACATTGGCTAGAATATAGAACTCGTTTCCTTTTAAACTGCTATAAACAACGGGAGTTCCGGTCACAGTAATAATATCTGTTTCACCGTTGAGTAGTTGTTCCAAAGATGTTTTTCCATCAGGGTTAATCTTTAGACTGACGTCCAACCCTTCTTGCTCAAAATATTTATTGTGATAGGCAATATGGGTGGGTGCTTCAATAATAGCCGGAACGGACGCAACTCGAACTTTCATTAGAGGCATGACGGTTGTTTCAGGCTGGTCAGTGCAGGCAGTATTCATAGCCAGAAGAATGAATATTAGCAATTTTAAGCAGTGACAAACCCATTTTTTCATATCAGCCATTTCTATCTCCTTACTCGTATTAAATAACGATACTCCGGAAATCTAAACCTGACTTTTCTCCAGCTCCTCAATCTTATCTCTGAGTTCCTTGATCCGAAATTCTCTCCCGACAAAAAGAGCATTCATCCGTTCAAGTTCTTTGACCTTCTCTTCGAGCTCCTGAGTTTTCTCTTTGACCAAAGCTTTAAGTTGTGTTTGATACTTTAATAGTTGCTCTTCACTTCGTTTACGTTCAGTGACATCCCGCACTGTGACAATGATCCGATCTACCGTGCCGATAGTGGCTCTGCGCATATTCACTTCAGTCCAAAATAGCCGTCCGGTTTTATCTTTTGATTGCCAGGTAAAAAGCTGTGGTTTTCCAGCTGCGGCCTTTTGGACCCATTTAACCGCATCTTCATGGGTATAGGGGGAGACCCCTGAACTGAGGCTGCCGATATCGGTACTCAACGCCTCTTGTCGCGACAAACCAAACATCTCAAGCATCTTTTGGTTCACATCCAGTATTTCTCCAGTATCAAGATCATGGATAAAAAAAGCATCATTGGCGGCATTAAAAATTGCTCTGAAGCGTGCCTCACTTTTCTTTAATGACTCCTGTATCTTCCTACGTTCAACAAGATCCTGCTGTAATTCTGTCGTTTTATGCAAGACCTGCCGTTTCAGAGATCTGTTCCAGAGAGTGAAAGCCGAAAAAACAAGAAGAACCACTCCACCAATGATAGCCAAAAAGGTAAAAATCCGGCGCGGGGAGATACCGGTCACAGTATCCGGGCCAACCCAGTGTTGTCTAAGGATTAACATTTCATCGTCAGAAATTGAGTTAAGAGCCTTATCCAGAATGGCTGCAAGTTCAGGCCAATCGTTGCGAATACCGATACTTTCTGTGAAACGATCCTTCTCTAAGACTGCAACAAATTTCAGGTTGCTGATCTGGTACTTGGTTTTAAGATAGTGCCCAGCACCCGCAAAAGTGATGACAGCGTCAGCCTTACCCACAGAAACAGCATTCAACCCATCAAGCATGGTATCGACATAAGAGGGGTTGATAGAGGGATACTTTTCCTGCAGAAGTTGGACATACTGGTAGCTTTTCACCAGAGCGACCCGTTTATAGGCAAGGTCTGCAGGAGAATTGATGTTCCTGGTCTTTTGCTGCGTCATGATTGCCAGAGATTTGAAGATGTAGGGTCGAGTAAAGACAAACCACTCATTGCGCTCTGGTCGATCCCCCATAGTAGCAACAAGATCGACCTTGTGTTGTTGTGCTGCCCGGTAAAGATCTTTCCAAACCGCCAGGGGAAAAGGCTCGAAGGTCACACCAATGCGGTCGGCCAGTAACTGCATCACATCTACAGCCAATCCCTCGAATTGACCATTGTCATCCAGAATGCTGTAAGGGGGGAAGTAACCGTCAAAAGCAACGCTGATTATCTGGTGCTCTTGCAGCCAGGATTTCTCCCTGTCCGTCAGATTTAATAAAGGTTTTTCTTCCGTCTCCGTTGCAGCAATGGCCGTGGACACACTGCCGAAACCAGCTAAGGTTTTCGACTCCACCTGCGCAAACAAAATTGCGATAAATAGCAGAGATAGCATGAAGCTAAAGAGAGAGATACGTATCATTTTTATAGAGAGGTTCAGTTTCTGTCTCATTTCCTTCCTCCTCCCACTCAATTCCAACGTTCTGCTTCAAACAACGTTTAATACAGGTAGTTCCCTCACCGTGGCTTTTCGGCAATTAAACCTGACTTCCCCCTTATCGACAACCGTTCTGTCAATAATCCATTGAGCACAGAAAAAATAATCAGATAAACAACCAGAACAAGTGCATAGACCCAACCGAAATAATAAACCATCAGAGGTAGAAGTTGTGGTTTAA
>JAOZOH010000009.1 GCA_029933365.1 Desulfuromusa sp.
CTTTACACGGGCTGGATTATCCAGCTTGTCTGCACCAGCTTGCTTGGCGCACTCAAAATATTTTCCTCTTTAGGAAACTTATTTTAGCCCGCAAATTTAATCTAACTTTTTACATTTTCTATTTTGTGCAGTCCAATACCTTAAATTATCGTTATTTTTTAAGGTTGCGTTGAAGATGCATCCATCTATCCACTAATCCGTGCAGATACTAGAAGACCTATCCATTCAACGCAAAACTTCAGCCAATTTTGATAGAAGTCTAAGTACTCAAACTTACTTTGCTTATATTTTACTGGATAGGTTTTCTTTCAAATGTGTTGCAGAGTAGCAACATTTCTATGTAATTCTGTGCCATAGTCACCACGGATGATTTTAGATCCAAAACTTCATCAGTTGAAATATTCAGACCAGCCAGACCATTAATCAAAACTGGTAAGTTTTGAAGTGCCCCCTACCCTTTTGCCACTTCAATAAATTAGAAAAAATAAACTGAGCAAAATGTTGATCAAAAGAGACCACATACAGACCAAATTTGACAAATAAAAACCCTATAACTAGTTAAAGTTACAGGGTTCTACTGGTGGAGGTGGCGGGAATCGAACCCGCGTCCGAAAGCTTTCCACGTAAGGCTTCTACATGCTTAGTCTGTATTTTAAATTAACCGGATGAAGCTCCCACAGACAGGATATTCACCAGGCGAGTCTGCTTTAATTTCGCTTCGGCGCCACAGACATTCGCTGAAACTAGCCTGCTAAATTAACGTCTGGCCACCCACACAGGCAATGAATGACAAGACGTAGCAACTTTAAGCTGCTAGTGCGTAACTAACGTCAGTATCTGCGTTTAGTTAAGTTGGGCTTGTTACGGAGCCAGCCCACTCCGGCATGCGACACTTCGTTTCCGTCCCCCGTCGAAACCTTGACACCCCCATTCTGAAAGTTGTTGTTATTTATCAGTCAGTTAAGTTCTGACTTGCGAGTCATTATCTCATAATCTGGAAATTAAAGCTACCGCTGTGCGCTCTTTATCGCCTTGGCCATCTCGCGATCAGCTTCTTTACGCTTAAGGGTTTCCCGTTTGTCATGCAGCTTCTTCCCTCGACCAATACCAATTTCAAGTTTGACATAGTTCCGCTTGAAATAGATTTTGGTCGGCACCATGGACAACCCCTTCTGCTCGGTCAGACGGATCAGCTTATCGATTTCAGCATGATGTAATAACAATTTGCGCATTCTGGTTGGATCGTGATTTTCCCGATTACCAAAGTCGTAGGCTGCAACGTTCATGTTATTGATAAATACTTCCCCGTCCTTGATCCGACAAAAGGATTCTTTCAGGTTCACCTTGCCTGCCCGGATCGATTTGACTTCGGTTCCAGACAAGGCAATTCCTGCTTCAAAGGTCTCATCGATAAAATAATCGTGATAAGCCTTTTTATTGGTGGCAATAATTTTGATTCCCATAATAGCTTCAATTCTGTGAATTTTTAGTTAATCGGGTCGTGGCGAATAGGGTTTCCCAGAATGATACACCTGAATAATATCATCACTACAGCCGGGCGAAACAAAATAATCAAAAATTTTATCTACAGCAACATTTGTTTTTGGCTGCAGTACCTGAAAACTCGCTGATTTATCCGCTTCAAAAGAACCCACTTCGTTTTCTATTCCCAGAGCCTCGGCACCACCCAGGGTTGCCATGTTAAATAGAGTGGGCGCATCAAGCTCGCCTTCGAACCAGTGATGAGCAAAAGCCATTTCATCCCAGATCGACAAGCTATCGCAGCTGGCCAAACTATCGGTTCCCAGAGCCAATTTCATCCCGGACTGATACAATTTTCCAGCGGGAGCCTTCCCCACCTTAAGGTTGGCATTGGAGCGTGGACACAGTACTAACCGCATATTTTTTTCAGTTAACAATTCAATTTCAGTATTATTCAAATGCACCCCATGCACCAACAGATTTTCCGGGAACAAACCACCTTGCTGTCGTACATACTCAACCGGACGTAGCCCAGAAGGATGCGGGACATAATTCTCCCATCCTATCTGTGGATAGAGCCGACCGGCCAGATCACCGCAACTCCGTTCAACAAAATCAACTTCGTCAGATGATTCAGCCAAGTGAGTGGTGCAGCGTATGTTCTGTTGCTGGCAATAGCGATAGAGACTCTGTAAATAATCCTTACTGATTGTATAGGGAGAATGGGGGGAAATACCCAATTCAACCAGTCCAACAGCGGCATCTTGCAATGTCTGAGTGAGCCCATTTCTCAGCCGACGGATAACCGCCGGATCCTGCCCCAGAGTTTCCAGGAACAGAGTTCCAAGCAATGGAAATTTTTGATATAGATTGCACGCCGTATGATGTGCCAGGATGTCGCCGACGGCACCGGTTCCCACAGCAAGGGATTGTTCGATGCCATGACGGAGTGAAAGCTGATACTGGTCTCCGCTAAGCTTTCGTTTAACCCTGATCAGACGCAATATCCAATCAACAAAATTCTGTGGCTGTGCAACCTCCCCTGCAGTTTCAGCCCATTGTGCAAAATCGGTGAGTTCAAGGTGGGTATGCGCGTTTACCAATAATGGCACCAGCAGGGCATCCTGAAAATCAACAACCTCGATACCGGGAGAACTGCATTTTATCTCTTTAAGGGAGCCAACAGTGACAATGCGACCGGCATGAACTAACAACGCCCCAGCCTCAATAGGTGGAGCGTTACCCGTAACCAGATATTTTGCGGTATAGATACAATTCAAGGCAGCAACCAAATTATTTAATCGACGACAAGTTTGATTTTATCTATGAGGTTCTGTACCTCTGTCTGTTTAACAATAGCACATTGCTCTTCCAGAACGGCTGCTAAAATAGCTTCTGTGGTGAGGGGATTTGCCAGCACCGCCCGAAAGACCGAAATCTGATCGTCCTGATAGTGGGTTGAGCGTAACCGTGTCCGCGAGACAAAGGTCTTCCCCGCTTCGCGTTGCCGTTTCTGTACTTCCTGGGTAATCTGGTCTAACAGCTGGTTGACACTTAACAATTGCTCTTTGTTGAGTTGTCCCATTTGTTCCTGCAACCAGGCCGGACTATAGCGATAGGTGAGAATATTTAATTCAGGAGCGGTTATCAATTCAAAATTCGGATGTGCATTTATTGAGTTGGCAAACTGCTGCGCCTTTTCAATTCCAAGATCAATCAGCAGTTCATACCCCTTCCGCCCGATAATTGATAGACCGGCATGCACCAGCATTGCCTTACCAGGACGTGATCCTTCCAGGGTATGACTTCCAAGATCCTTGGAACCATGACGTAAAATGTAATTGGCATGATGCTCAATGGCCGTCAGTGCGTGCGGATCTTTAAACAGCACCATCCCCGCACCCATCGGCACATAGAGCTGTTTATGTGCATCGATAGTGACCGAATCTGCCCGCTCAATCCCTTTCAGAAGATAACGATGCGTTTCTGAGAACAATGTCGGCCCACCCCAGGCGGCATCCACATGGAAGTGACAGCCAACTTCTGCGGCAAAGTCAGCCAGATCTTCAAGTGGGTCAACGTGCCCGGTCTCAGTGGTTCCGGCAATTCCGACCAATGCCAGCGGACGAATATTTTGCTCACACAACTTTAAATACTCGGTTTTCAGGGATTGCATGTCGATGCGGCTCTCAGCATCGGTGTCGACCAGAACCAGGTTATCTCGACCGATACCCAGCAGATCAACGGCTTTACCCAGTGAATAGTGTCCCCGTCGCGAAACCAGAATGGCAAGACCGTTACAATTGAGATGCAGCAACGCTTTAAATAAACCCTCTTTAGCAATCCCAGAAAAAGTACCATCTGGCCCACATAGCTGATTGCGGGCAACCCAGAGAGCGGTCGTATTGGCAATCGTACCACCGGAGCAAAACGCCCCTAGCGCATGTTGACTGTCATGAATCCAGTGTTTATAAAAATCATCATCCTGCCGATAAATCAAGTGATGCAACATCGCCAGCACCTGACGCTCCAGCGGCGTAAACGCCTTTGAAGTTTCAACCTTGACCAGATTCTGGTTCAGCGCGGTCATGATCCGTGACAACGGCAACATAAAATAGGGCAATGCCGAGGTCATGTGACCGACAAATCCGGGTGCGGCAGTATAGACCGACTGGGCTACTAGCTTTTCTTTTACAAATTCGGTGTAGTCAGAGACAAATGAAGGTTCTTCAGGAATTTTCGACGTAGAAAAATCTTTTTCGATATCTTCAAGACTCCGCTCCAGGGCAACAATATGTTTCTGCAGAAAATCGGCAACATTCTCACTGATCGCATGATCGACTGCCCCCAAGGTTGAATCAGGCGCTTCTGGAACGGTAAATATCCGATACAGGTTCCGCAGGTTGGCAAGGGCGGTTTCAGTCATGGTCAGATACCAGAAAGCCATTATCGATCAAACGAGTTTTACCAAAGTAGACTGCCAGCAACAGCACTGAATCAGCATCAATATGGGCTTGATCCTGCAGAGTCAATTGGTGGCAGATTTGGATATAGTCAATGCGCGCATCGGGCTGATTTTTTATATTTTTTTTCAGCTCGGAAATAATCTCGGCAGAATCGGTTTTTCCTGAGCTGACCCACTGTTTTGCTTGGAGCAGAGACTGAGAAAGGACCAATGCCTGCTTGCGTTGATCCGGAGTCAGGTAAACATTTCTCGAACTCATCGCCAAACCATCCGGTTCACGGAAAATTGGCATTCCAAGGATCTCAATCGGTAGATTCATATCCAGCGTCATCCGCTTGATCACTGCCAGTTGCTGAAAATCCTTATTCCCAAAGAGGGCTACATGGGGCTGAATAATACTAAAAAGTTTACTGACAACGGTACAGACACCGCGGAAATGGCCGGGACGGCTGGCTCCACAGAGAACCTCCGTAATCCCTTCGACATCGACATAAGTTGCGTACCCTGTTGGATACATCTCTGCAGCTTCGGGGGCAAAAACGATATCAACACCCGCTTCTTGTGCCAAAGCACTATCTTGTTGCAAGTCACGCGGATAATCGTCAAAGTCCTCACCCTGACCAAACTGGGTAGGATTGACAAAGATAGAAAGCACCAACAGGTCACCCCGCTTGCGTCCCTCTTCAAGCAAGGATAAATGACCCTGATGGAGGAATCCCATCGTCGGGACAAAGGCAATTGTTTGTCCCGCTGCCCGCGCAGATAGTGCTTTTTTCTGCATCTCACTGACTGATCTGGTTATATCCATAATATTTTATTTGAACGAATGTTCAGAAGTCGGAAAATCGCCATCTTTGACTTCTTTGATATAGGATTCAATCCCTTGGGAAATTGTGGCGGAAATATCAGCGTAACGTTTAACAAACTTGGGTGAGTATTTATCACAGAGGCCAAGAATGTCGTGAATCACCAGCACCTGCCCGTCGCAATCAACACCGGCACCAATACCAATCGTGGGGATAGTCACAGATTCGGTGACTGTTTTGGCCAGATCACCAGGGATTCCTTCCAGCACCATAGCAAAAGCTCCCGCCTCTTCTACGGCTCTAGCATCCGCAAGAATCTTTCTGGCCTGTTCCTCCTCACGCCCCTGAACCCGAAACCCACCCATGCGATGGATGGATTGTGGGGTTAAGCCAATATGCCCAACGACAGGGATATCAATATCAACAATGGCACGGATCGTTGTAGCCATGTGCTCACCACCTTCCAGCTTCACCGCTTGAGCACCACCCTCTTTAATCAATCGACCCGCATTCTGCCGCGCATCCCGTTCATCAATCTGATAGGACATAAATGGCATGTCGGTCACTATAAGCGCCTGCTGACTACCACGCACCACAGCTTTGGTATGATAGAGCATTTCATCCAGAGTGACGGGAAGAGTATTGTCATATCCAGAGAAGACTGAACCGACCGAGTCACCAACCAGAATCATGTCGATACCAACACCATCCATCAATTGAGCAAAGGGATAATCGTACGCGGTGAGAACTGTAATTTTATCCTGCTGCTCTTTCATCAATCCAATATCGAGAATTGTTTTGCGCTTTTCCATGATTATTCCTCGGCAAAAATAGAAAATGCCCTTCGCATGCAACGAAAGGCATAGACAGAACAATCCTGCTCTGTTTTAAACAAATCACCTTCCGTCCCGGTCCGTAGATCCAAGCGGTATTTGATTCTACTATCGCGATGTTCCATGACTCCGATATGTGTCTCGGGTCAGCTGTCGCGTGCTGAAACAAAATGCATATAACACAGTTAATCCAGCGTGTCTATGCAGAAAATCCTTTACTTCAGGTTGTATTCAAAGTCCAATTAAGGTTCAAACGGGAGCGGGATTAACCCGCCCCCATTCAGCTTAACTTACACTTATCCTGGCAATAAACTTTCCAGGGAACGTAATAACACCGTAAAGGGGTGGAAATTACGTGGAACTTCATTGATCAAAGATTGTCGCAACCCTTCAAATGCACGCATCTTTTGCCGCCGCTTAGAGAAAAAGTTCTGCGGCGTGTCCACGGCTTCCAATGCAACCTGCTGAACAATCCTTATATTGACTGAATGCAAAGAACTGATCAGAGATTCTCGGGCGCGACGGTCCCAGCTATCAACGACCGAAACCTTTTCCAGTAATTTATAGATAGCGGCACTGTCCACTTTTTCATCAACCAAAACCTTGATCCGTGCCAGTTGCTCAAGATTCTGACCTGAAGATTCAACCATACAGATCAAAGGTAAGAAGTCGGCTAAAAAGTCCAGGACAGCATACATGTGTGCAATTTCTTTACTTAAACCATCTTTCTGCAGTTGTGACTGTAAATGCTCACATTTCTGCCATGATTCAGCAGGTAGGACTTTCGGTAACAGTTCTGCATATTGCTTCAATTGCAAACTGATCCGTTCCAGATCCTGCTCTGACGATGGAATCTCCATACTGTTACTTAATGCATAAGAGCAGAAAAAGCTGAGTAAATTTTCAAGTTTCAGCAACAGATTATATTGCTGACCAGCTGGAACTTTATTATCCAGAGCAAAAACGGCCTGACGAAGTTTATGGCCATTGAGCAAATTATCAAAAATAAGATAGGCATTTGCAATAACAACCTGCGAGCTGCCAGTCATACGGCTAATAGTCTGGAGAAAAGTGCTCCCCGCCTGATCAATCACCCGATTGGTCAATATGGTTGCAGAAATTTCTTTGGCTAGAGGATGACGCAACAGCGAATCACGGTAGCGATCAATCGCTTGTTGAGGAAAATAATCGAACAGCAACTGAGAGACAACTTTATTCTGCGGCAACTCAGAATCGAGGAGAGCTTTGAACAGGAACATTTTACTATAAGCTAACAATACAGAAAGTTCCGGTCGTACCAGACGGTTTGGCTGCCGTGCAGCAACCTCTTTACGACTGGGTAAAAACTCTCCACGCCGATCCAATAGTCCCGAACGTCCCAACCGATCCATTAATTCCAGGTGAGGCTCAACATCTTCTCCACAACGTATTTCATCGAGAGAAAGTGACAATGTTTGAGTATAATTATTAGCCAGAACATCTTGGCAGACAGTTTCTTCCATCTCATCCAATAGCGCATAGCCGTCATCAAGGTTCTTGATATGCCCTTCATGGCGCAACAGCCGCAGTAAGATTTTCAGGTTAACCTCATGGTCAGAGGTATCGACACCGGCAGAGTTATCAATGGCATCAGTATTGACCCGACCACCATTGATCGCATATTCAATCCGTCCCAACTGGGTCAAGCCAAGGTTTCCACCTTCACCGACAACTTTGGCACGCACTTCGGTCCCATCGATGCGCACAGCATCATTAGCCCGGTCACCAGCATCCTCATTACTTTGCGAAGAAGCCTTCACATAGGTTCCAATACCACCGTTCCAGAGCAGGTCAACCTCTGCAGTCAACAACAACTTAATCAGCCCGGGAACATCAATACTCCCCTGTCGCACCCCAAGCCACTCGGCGACCTGAGCCGACAATGGAATTTCTTTCAGCTGACGTGAAAACACTCCACCACCATCAGAAATCAGATCGGTGTTGTAATCTTCCCAACTGGAGCGAGGCAGCTTGAAAAGCCGTTCACGCTCAGTGCAGGAGCTTTCTGGATCTGGATCAGGATCAAGGAAAATATGGCGATGATCAAAGGCTGCCAACAGCTTGGTTTGACGAGACAACATCATCCCATTACCAAACACGTCACCACTCATGTCGCCAATACCAACGACAGTAAAAGGTTTTGTCTGGATATCGTGTCCTATTTCGCGGAACGACCGCTTAACACTCTCCCAGGCACCACGGGCGGTAATCCCGAGGGCTTTATGATCAAAGCCGTGTGAGCCGCCACTGGCAAAAGCATCCCCTAACCAGAAACCATAAGATTCACTAACCGCATTGGCAGCATCAGGCAAATGAGCCGTCCCTTTATCGGCAGCAACAACGAGGTAGGGGTCTAAATCATCATAAGTTATAATCCCTTGCGGCTGAACAATGTCATCACCGACCCGGTTATCAGTCAAATCAAGAAGGCCACGCATCAAAGTTTGATACGCATCCTTAACAATTTCCCCCATTTTGTCCCGATCAGGGCTACTTAGTTTGGTAACAAAACCACCTTTGGAACCCTCAGGAACAATCACCGCGTTCTTGGCCATCTGTGCCTTGACCAAGCCGAGAATTTCAGTTCTGAAATCATCTGGACGATCCGACCAACGGATACCTCCACGGGCAACCTTACCACCACGCAAATGCAGGCCTTCCATTTTTGCCGAATGGACATAAACCTCATAAAGGGGTCGTGGTGACGGCATATCGATAACACCAAGGGTGTTGACCTTAAAGGAGAAGAAATAATCGTCCAGTTGATAGCGAAGGAAGAAATTCGTCCTGATGGTCGAATCAATCAAGTTGAATAAAGTGCGGAGGATTTTATCTTCGTTGGGATCACTGACCACTTCAAGTGCTGTGACCAGTTCCTGCCGAATCGGCGATAAAACTTCAAGCTCACGCGTCATTGGATCTGCCAATTTTTCATCTGGCTTGAAACGTCCTTCAAAATAGCGATAAAGAAGATGCGCTACCTTGGCGTTATTGACCAATGCATCAGCAACACGTTTTTTGGTAAAGGGGCTGCCCAACTGGAAAGAGTAACTACGATAACCGCGGAATACATCAATCTCACGCCAGGAAAGGCCGGTCAGTGGTTGCAAACGATGCAGGTAGTCATTCTCGACTTCATTGTTCTGCAGCGCCAGAAGGGTATCCAGCAACAAAGGCTTAATTTGTTTAAATGGCAAACTACTGGTCGTATTGGGCTTAATAGCAAAACTCTTGATAAAAACCTGCTCGGAATCGACTTCAAGATCCGAATCAATCTCGTGCAGGACACAAAGATCCAGGTTTTGTAAAAAGGGCATTAAATCGTTCAAATAACTGCGACTGAAGCTATAATACTGAAGTCGATAGTAATCATCCTCTTCGTGAAAGGGACCCCATAAATCGAATGCATCACGCCGATCATGCAGTAGCCGCTCAATATTATGGACATCCCGCACAGCAAAACGAGGATGGGTCCGAGCTCGATAATCTTTGTTGAAGGCTTTACTGTAGCGCTCCCAGGTTGAAAAAGAGTCGTCAGCACGGTCTTTTTCAAGGAGTGCCCTGAATTTTAATTTCCACGGCATGGTGACGCGTGTTAGACCCTGTTCCAACTGAACAAGATCAATCTTCACCTCTTTCTTCTCTAATTGCATATTGACATGCAAGCTCAAGTAATCAGAAGCAAGGTGAATCAATCGAGATTCAACAGATATAGCTCTAAAGTAGCGCCTTAAATAAATCTCCATCCGCTCAATATGTTCAGGCAGATAATATTCATTCGGCATAATCAACATCAATGTCAGAGACGTTTCTGCTGCGCTTGGAGCAGCGACAACCTTAACTCCCGCTTGACGGTGCATCTGCGTAAACGAACGTAACATGCGCCGCAGTTCTGCATCACCCATTAAGAACAATTCAATTTTTGGGAAACTGTTGATAATCTGGATGACCTTACGATAATCATGACAGCCAGGAGGGATGTTTAGTTGCTTCTGCGTCAATTCAATCCTTTGTCGCAAAGCCGGGATTGTAAAAACATTTTCATCTATGCTTTTTTGTGTATAAAACCCCCAGAAACAATGTTCACAATATCGGCCATCAGCCAACTCTTCACGTAGGCCAATATAAGTTAATCGTTCAAAACGGTGCAGCGGACAACGGAATTCAGTCTGTTCAAGATCAACACTTTTCCCATGACCCAAGAGTGGAAAAACTTTTTCAGGAGTCAAAGAGATTGGTTGTGCATCCTTATAAAAAGCCCGATCATAAAATTGGTTCAGCCCTAAAGATGAACCTTTTTCTTCAAAAAAACCTGTTGCATCAGCATCTTTGGCATAGGTGTAACTGCGCGTTGCAACAGGAATAAAGTTCTCCTGTTGTAACCAATCGTACAGATCCTGGTATTGGCTCAAACCATCAATCTCACCAAGGTCAGCTATCTTCTGTAACATGGCTGGTCGATCTTGCTGGATTAGAACGGCAGAAGATATAATCGTTGTGATCGCCTGCTCTAGATCTTCAACTTTGTGATCAGGAAAGCGATCCAATTCCATCCACACAAACGATTCCTGAGGTAGAGTATCGTCCCCTTCAGAAACTTGCTGCAGTACGTTGTTTTCGCGCACAACGGAAAGAATCGGATGGCAAATCACCCGAAAATGATATGACCGGCGGTGCAAGTACTCTTGAAGTGAAAAAAAGATATGATTAGCGTCGGGAGCATTGGTAAAAAGGTAATAATGACCGGGTGTTTCTTGCGCCTGCAATTTAACATTAATCTCATCATGACTACGTTGAGAAAGAAATTTACTGGCCTGAAGCAGGTTTTTCACAAGCTCAGGTAGGGAAAGTGGAGATAAAAAATTCTCCGGGATCTCTTGCCGCAAGATATTTGCCAAATCCAGACAAGCAGGAAAACCTGCCGTCTGACCCTGTCGGATCAACTCCTGTTCAATTTTTTCAGGTTGAAAAAGTTGATCTCGTTCCTCTGACGATCGACCACCACGGGCCACAGTCACCTTCATGTTTGTCTCCCTAATACACCAAAAAGGGGTAAGATTACATGCTCAACCACAGATAGAATTATCGGTAGCAGCACTTCTGAAGAATAAACCACGTTTTGCCAGTTATCAAGCATGTTTTATAAATTTTTAATATTTTTTTTGGGCAAAAAGTTGGGTGAGGTCGGAAAAATTTTGCAGGGTTAACGTTTCACCACGACAACCTGGTGAAATCCTCGCCTGCTGAAGGGCAAAATCAATATCTTCTGCGACAAAACCACTGGCGAGAAGGCTATTGCGCAAAGTTTTACGTCGCTGCGTAAAAGCCCCTTTAACCAACTTCTTAAACAGGACTTCATCCGTCAGTGGAACCCGAGAAGTTGGTAACGGCTGAAAATTGAGGACTATCGAATCAACCTTTGGTGGAGGAGAAAATGCCCCCGGTTTAACCAGGGTAATTTTTTGGACATCAAACCAGAGTTGGCAAAGAACCGACAAGATCCCATAATCTTTGCCACCGGGAGCTGCAACCAGTCGCTCCCCCACTTCACGTTGAAACATCAATACCATCTGTTGAAACAAATCGCGATGTTCAATCAAACGAAAAACAACCTGACTGGAAATATTATAAGGGAGGTTGGCAACTAAGACATAGGGGGGTTGATTGAGAAAATCTCGCCAAGGAAGTTTAAGCACATCTCCAGAATGGACAACCAAACGGGGATCTTTACGTGTTTCCAGTCGTGCAATTAAATCACGATCAATCTCCATCACCTCAACTTGAGCAGCTCGAGGCAACAGCTCATCAGTTAGCACCCCTAAGCCCGGACCGATTTCGACGACTCTCTGCTGTGGACCAAGTTGTGCGGTCGTTATAATTCTGTCGATAACAGTACGATCATGGAGAAAGTGTTGACCGAAGCGTTTTTTAGTCTGGTAACTCATTGATTATTATCCGGCAATTTACGTCTGCGGGGCCAACGCGGTATTTTCCACTGTTTCAAACTGGGAATCAGCCGAACGGTCATGGAATAACCGATGATTGCGATCGGTATCCCAAGAACCAGACTGCCAAGCAACAACGGCACCACAATATGTGCTCCCAACGACCAACTCAATTCAAAACCGGGGTGATTGGCAGCAAGCGGAGGCAGGCCTAACAACAACCGGCCGACTCGATATTCCAAACCATAGATCAACGGAGCAGTAAAGGGATTGGTGATCCAGACCCCGACAAAGGCAGCAATTTTATTTTGCCGTAATAAAAATGCCAACAGCAGTGCCAGGAAAATTTGGACACCAAAGGTGGGAGTAAAGCCGATAAACAGGCCAAGAGCCATGCCACGGGCAATAGCATCCGGTTCTGAACGAAGGCGCGCCAGTTGGATCACATTTAACTTAAACTGTCTAAAAAAACCCCAACGACGCCACATAAATATTCAACTTTAACGATAGGTAACCTGCTCCAACGGCCAGTTGGAAACAGCATTCAGATCAAGAGCTGAAGAAAGACCTTGAGATAAATAATAGTCCCCAGCTACCGCTAACATAGCGGCATTATCTGCGCACAGAATCGGTGTCGGGAAGAAAATATCGACACTATTTGAAGCGGTCAATTGCGCAAATTTTTTGCGTAAACCGGAGTTACAAGCAACACCACCTGCAACAACAATACGATCTAAATTTTCAGACTCAGCAGCGCGCAAGGTTTTTTGGGTAATAACATCAATAACCGCTGTTTGAAAAGCATTGGAAATTTGCGCAATAGTTTTTGCATCTAGGGCGGATTCAAGCCGTTGCAAATAATTAAGCACAGCTGTCTTCATCCCGGAAAAACTAAAATTAAAGTTATCTTTTTTCAGCATCGGCCGAGGAAACACAATCCCACCACCGTCACTTTCAGCTGCCAGCTTGTCAATGATCGGACCACCTGGATAACCAAGTCCCAGCATTTTAGCCACTTTATCAAAAGCCTCCCCTGCTGCATCATCAACCGTTCGACCAAGTAAACTATATTGACCAATCCCATCGACTCGATACAGATGGGTGTGCCCCCCGGACACGGCAACAGCAAGAAAGGGATAATCAACCTTTTCTTCCAGCTGAATGGCCTGAATATGCCCCTCGATATGGTGTACACCTATTAGCGGGATATTAAGTGCGTAAGCATAAGCCTTGGCAAACGACACTCCTACCAGGAGAGCGCCGACCAAACCAGGGCCGCGCGTCACCACAACTCCTTCTAAATCGTTCTGCTTAACCCCCGCCTCACTTAGGGCTTCCTCAACCAGGGGATTGATCACCTCAAGATGGCGCCGCGATGCCAGTTCCGGCACCACCCCACCATAGACGGTATGAAGATCAACCTGGGATGAAATCAAGTTGGACAACACCTGCCGACCATCACGAACAACCGCCGCTGCCGTTTCGTCACATGAGCTTTCAAGGGCTAATAATAACATTATTTATTAATCACAATAACTAAAGTGATATTTCACAAAAAAATGCGCAGATGAGTACAGTTCATCCTACAGGAGATTAGCGGCCAGCTCAGCTAGCAAAGAACGTTCCCCTTTAGTCAAGGTGGTATGACCGGTTATTTCTTGACCTTTTAAACGCTCAACAGAAAATGATAAACCATTACTAGCCGAATCGACGTAAGGGTTATCAATCTGGTACGGATCGCCAGTCAGAATAATTTTAGTTCCCTCCCCCGCTCGGGTAATAATCGTTTTGATTTCGTGCGGGGTCAGATTCTGGGCTTCATCAACAATCATATATTGCTTGGGAATAGAACGGCCACGGATATAAGTTAAAGGCTCAATCTCCATCAAACCCAGATCAATCAGTTCTCGATAACCACGTTTTCGGTTACCACCCTCATCATAAGAGGACAATAACAGCTCAACATTATCAAAGATGGGCTGCATCCACGGTGCCAACTTATCCTCAATATCCCCGGGTAAAAAACCCAGATCACGCCCCATGGGATAAACAGGACGGGAAACCAGTAAGCGATGATAGGCGTTTTCATCTGCTGTCTTAACTAGACCTGCGGCAATCGCCAGTAAGGTTTTACCCGTTCCAGCTTTACCCACCAGAGAAACCAGCTGAATATCATCATTCAACAACAGATCAAAAGCAAACTGCTGTTCACGATTACGGGGATGAATCCCCCAAACACCTTCCTTCGGCACTTTGATCAAGCCAACTACTTCCTGTTTGGTTGCGTCATAACGGCCAAGTGCTGAATGGGAGGGATTCGTTTCATCCACCAGAGTCAAACCTTGATTAGCAAAATAGTCGCCTGCAATTACCAGCGAGCCCTGGGCATAAAATTGATCAATCTGATCTTTAGGCAGAAGGAGCTCACCGGTGCCGGTATAGAGATCCTCAATCGGAACTTTATCACTCTGATAATCGACAGCACACATACCGATCGTATCGGCTTTGATCCGCAGGTTTATATCTTTGGTAACGAAGAAAACAGTCCCTTCAGGCAGGCTTTCCTGTAAATCCCATGCGACCGCCAGAATCCGGTTATCGCCACGATCATTTCGCAGTTCCGGAGGTAATTTCTGCAAGAACTCCTGTTTATAAATAGCGACCTTAAGCAACCCACCGTTTTCTAAAGAAACCCCTTCAACCAGCTTGGCTTGCGCACGAAACCCATCAATCATTCGTGAAATCTGACGTGCATTACGTCCTGTTTCACTCTGATCCTTTTTGAATCGGTCAATCTCTTCAATCACCGTTAATGGCAGTATCACCGTATTCTCAGCAAACTTGAATATGGCTTGCGGATCGTGCAGCAAAACATTTGTGTCCAGTATGTAGTTTTTCATCTGCTCATTATCCTTAGCTACGCTGTTTGCAGCAATTACATGACAAATCTTCAGTTCTGCCAGCTGTTTTTTTGAATAGCTTGCAGAAAACGGTCAATTTCGGCCTCTATGGTAAAGTATCCTGGAGTAACGCGCAACACATTCATAACCACCTGTTGGTAACACGTAAACTGTCCGGGTTTGTAGCACAACATCTGTCCGGTTCATAATTCTCCGATCAGGAGGAGATTATGAGACCGACAGAACTGCTACAGGAGATCCGAAAAATGCGATTTGAAGAGAGTTTCAGCATTTGGACCGAAGGACGTATTACTCAAGAAGAAGCAGCACGTATGCTCAATGTTTCATCACGAACTTTCCGCCGTTATGTTGATCGTTATCATAATAATGGCCTGGATGGACTGCTTGATAAGAGACTCACTCAGGTTTCATCCCGTAAAGCTCCCGTGGATGAAGTCATGGCCCTGGTTGACCGCTACAAAAAACGTTACCACGGCTGGACAGGAAAACATTTCCATACCTGGTACCGGCGAGAAGGAGGAACACGCAGTTATTCCTGGGTGAAGAACACGCTTCAGGAAAGGGGCTGCCTCAAAAAAGCTCCCAAGCGTGGAGCTCACCGGAAACGCCGTGAACGCGCTGCGATGGCAGGTATGCTGATTCATCAAGATGGAAGCACCCATGAATGGGTTCCAAATCAGAAGTGGGATCTGATTGTCACGATGGATGATGCGACCAGTGAGCACTACAACATGTTCTTTGTCGATGAAGAAGGAACACGCAGCAGCATGCTGGGAGTCAAAAAGTTGATTGAACAGCGAGGCCTTTTCTGTTCATTTTATAGTGATCGTGGCACCCATTACTGGCATACACCCGAAGCTGGAGGTAAAGTTGATAAAAACAACCCAACCCAGTTCGGGCGTGCACTGAAGCAACTGGGTATTGAGATGATTGCTGCTTATTCTCCCCAGGCACGGGGTCGGAGTGAGCGCGTGTTCTCCACCCACCAGAGTCGCTTGGTGAAGGAATTAGCTCTGTACAACATCACGACCATGGTAGAAGCCAATCGTTATATTGAAGAGACCTATTTGCCAGCCTATAATCAGGAATTCATGTATCGACCAGCCATACCGGAAAGTGCGTTCATCCCCTGGATAGGCAACAATCTTGATGATATTTTTTGCGAACACTATTCACGGACGGTCGGTCGAGATAACTGCGTCAGCTTTGAACGCCTTATTTTACAGATTCCAGCCAATGACTACCGTTGCAACTACATAAAAGCTCGCGTCAGAGTCCATCGCTATCTTGACGGGACACTGGCCATCTTCCATGGACCAAAAAAATTGGCAAACTACAGCCAACAGGGAGAATTACTTGTTCAAAAACAAGCCCAAAATCAATAAAAACTATCCTGAGACATTCTCCACCCTAACGGTGGAGAATGTGGACAATTCATTTGTTACAAAACCGGACAATTCTATTTGTTGCTAACACACATTCATAACCACCAGATAAACCGGCTCAGACTTGGGGGCATTATCAAGACAAACTGGTTTAATTGTTGATAGAAGATTATCCAAATTCTGATCCAAGGTGTGGCAGAATACTCAATATTCAGAGCGGCAACAAGCAAAACTCACCGGGACAGAAAAAGAGTGTTTCCTGTTCAAAGATAGGACAAAGATCTTTACCCAATATTTATTAAATTCCACACCAGTTTATTTTTTTCATTAATCAGCAATTTAATATTTTTTCAACTTGACAGGCACTAGATGTAGTGGTCTATATTCACGACCCACACAATATAGTGTCAACAAATGCAATTTAATTATATTTTCAAAACTGACTACGTAATCTTTTGTTTGAAATCAGATAGATAGAAATACGTAACGAGAGGATTCACAAATGGCCAAAGCAAAAACCACCGAAACATTGAAATTATCCAAAAATGCGCAGACAGTTTTAGCCAAACGTTATTTGAAACGTGATAGCGATGGAAAGACACTTGAAACACCCGCAGAGATGTTTCGCCGGGTTGCACAAACGATCAATTCCGCTGAACTAACAACTGGCAAAAAAAAGACAAATCTCGAGCCACAATATTACCAGATGATGACCAACCTCGATTTTTTGCCCAATTCACCAACCCTGATGAATGCAGGACGTGAACTGGGTCAGCTGTCCGCCTGTTTTGTCCTCCCTGTTGGTGATTCGATGGAGAGTATTTTTGAGGCCATCAAAAATACAGCGTTGATCCATAAAAGTGGTGGGGGCACCGGATTCTCTTTTTCCCGAATTCGTCCTGCCAACGATGAAGTCTGCTCAACCAGTGGCGTTTCTTCGGGTCCAATCTCTTTTATGCGGGTTTTTGATGCCGCGACAGAAACCATTAAACAGGGCGGAACCCGCCGTGGCGCCAATATGGGAATTCTGCGCGTCGATCATCCCGATATCATGAATTTCATTATGGCTAAACGTGATCTGACGATTCTGACCAACTTCAATATTTCTGTCGGTGTCACAGAAGCATTCATGGATGCCGTTGAAAAAGGCTATGATTACGACATTATCAATCCCCGTGATGGACAGGTCGTAAAACAGCTCAATGCAACCAAAGTTTTCACCCAGATTATCGATATGGCATGGGCCAACGGTGAGCCGGGAATCGTCTTCCTTGACCGCCTCAACCGTGACAATCCAACCCCCCATGTCGGTGAGTATGAAAGCACCAACCCCTGCGGGGAACAGCCGCTGCTCCCTTATGAATCATGCAATCTCGGCTCACTCAACCTGGCCAACATGGTGGATGATGGAAACATTCTCTGGGACAAACTTGAGAAGACGGTAAAGCTGTCAACCCGCTTCCTCGATAATGTCATCGAAGCGAACCGGTACCCTCTCCCCGAAATTGATGAAATGACCAAAGCCAACCGCAAAATTGGTCTTGGAGTTATGGGTTGGGCCGATATGCTCATCATGCTGGAAATCCCCTACAACAGTCAGGACGCCATCGACCTGGGGAAAAAAGTGATGCGCTTCATCAACGAGAAATCACATGAAGAATCGATCCTGTTAGCCGCAGAACGTGGCGCTTTTCCAAACTTCAAAGGGAGTCTTTACGACAAACCGGGCTCCAGCCCGATTCGCAATTCGACCTGTACCACGATTGCACCGACGGGAACTATTTCCATCATCGCCAATTGTTCCAGCGGGGTTGAACCCTTATTCGCAGTTTCATACGTTCGCCAGGTGCTCGATAACAACAAACTGATTGAGGTCCATCCCCTGTTTGAGAAGATTGCCAAGCAGCGCGGATTTTATACCGAAGAGTTGATGCAGGAAATTGCCGAAAAAGGGACCGTACAAGCTATCGATGCCGTGCCAGAAGATATCCGCAGGATTTTTGTCACCTCGCACGATATCACTCCCAAGGATCACGTACTGATGCAAGCTGCATTTCAGAAGTACACCGATAATGCGGTCTCTAAAACAGTCAATTTTTGCAGTGATGCAACGCGGGAAGATGTTGCCACCGTTTACCGGCTGGCCTACAAAGAAGGGTGCAAAGGTGTCACCATTTACCGTGATGGATCGCGCGACATGCAAGTTCTTTCTGTAGCCGGAAAAACGGATGATGAGAGAAAGATTGATACCAATGTGCCAATGGAAAGTAAAAAGCCCACCCGTAAACGGGAGCGCCCACGCGCACTCACCGGTTCAACCTACCAGATGGAAACCGGCTGTGGACCTCTTTATATCACCATTAATGAAGATGAAAATGGTCTCTTTGAACTATTCACCACCATGGGCAAAGCGGGTGGCTGTGCCGCATCCCAATGTGAAGCGATCGGACGGCTAGTTTCCCTGTCGTGGCGCAGTGGTGGTCAGGCACGGCAAACGGTCAAACAGCTGATTGGTATCACCTGCCATAAGCCTGCCGGATTTGGTAAGAACCGGATAACCTCCTGTGCTGATGCTGTCGCAAAAGCAGTTGAACTCCATATGCTCAATGGGGAGGGGGACAGCCCGACTCAGTTTAACAATAACGGTGGTGCCTGTCCCGATTGTGGTGGCCCCGTCGAGCATGAGGGTGGGTGCTGTGTATGTCATGCCTGTGGCTATTCTGAGTGCGCCTAAATGACCCAGAAAGAGTGGGAAGCAATCTGCCGTTGTTGTGGAGCCTGCTGCTTTGAGAAAAAGATTGATAATCAGGGGGTCGTCCACACGACCTCGATCCCCTGCCGCTTCCTTGACATTCATGATCGGTCCTGTCGGATCTATCCACACCGTTTGCAGGCCGAGGAAGACTGTATTAAATTAACGCCGGAGAATGTCGCTGACCTGAGCTGGTTACCGGCAGAGTGTGCCTATAGACAAATACATGAGGCAACTTAAGGATTGAGACAAACAGAATATTCCCAATAGCAAAGTTAATATATTGAAATTTTAATATTAAACTATTGGACAAATCACCGATAACGTTTATTATACCTTTTTTGCTATTTGCCCCGAATCTCACCCCCCCCTCCGAGATTCGGGGTATTTTTTTATTGGAAACAACCCCTCTAAATTTATTTGCCCTGCAGCAGCGCTATCACGTAATCTGAACAGACTTTTTCATCTGGGAGATCTATTTGACTCAACAACTGCGCAAAGCCCGTTTCGGCTGGTGCCTTTACGACTGGGCAAATTCCGCTTTTTCCACGGTTATTCTGGCTGCAGTTCTGCCGGTCTATTTTGTTTCGCTGGTTCCCGAAACTGGAGCAACTCTACCTTTCTTTGCTGCGCATAAGTTTTCAGCTGTCAGCCTCTGGGGTTACAGTGTTTCCGCCTCGATGATTATCCTCGCAGTCGCAGCTCCGGCACTGGGGGCACTGGCGGACCGCAACGCCTGGCATAAACATCTGATGCTGCTGTTCTGGCTGTTTGGCTGTGCTGCAACCGCTTTACTCGCGACAACCGGTGCGGGTGACTATTTGCCAGCAGCCATTTTTTTCATCATCGGCAACCTGGCTTTTGCCGGAGCAAACATCTTCTACAACGCCTACCTCCCCTTCCTGGCTCCTGTTGAACAAGCGGATCGACTTTCCGCCCGCGGTTTTTCTTACGGTTATATTGGCGGGGGAATAGTCTTAGCCTTGGTCTTTCTCCTCATCCTTAAATATGATTACCTCGGATTCACAAATCGAGGGGCAGCCACCCGCTTTGGATTTTTAATCACAGCTTTCTGGTGGTTCATTTTTTCCATCCCGACATTCCTCTATCTACCAAAAACAGAAAAACGTTCAGCGACGCAGGGTAACTTCTGCCTGAAGGGTTATATCAGTCAGTTTAAACAACTCATCAGATACCGGGATCTCTGCATATTTTTAATCGCTTTTCTTTGTTATAACGATGGCATCCAGACAATCATCAGTGTTTCAGCAATCTACGCCCGTGAAGAACTGCAACTGGGGCAAGGAACGATTATTGGTTGCTTTCTGATGATTCAGTTTATGGCGATGCCAGGAGCACTGTTTTTTGCCCGTCTGGGTGAAAAAATCGGGACAGCGCGCGCCATCGTTTTCAGCCTGTTCATCTTCTTACTCGTCTGCTTTTTTGCCTACCGAATGACAAGTGCTTATGAATTCTGGATTCTTGGTGGAGTGATTGCCATTATCCTGGGTGGGAGTCAGGCGCTGAGTCGTTCACTTTTTTCCAGCATGGTGCCGAAACAAAAGAGCGCGGAATTTTTCGGCTTTTTCGCCATCAGTTCCAGGTTTGCAGCAATTTTTGGCCCATTACTATTTGCCCTTGTTGCAGATTTAAGTGGCAGCTCACGCAACTCTATCTTGGCGTTGGGGATATTTTTTATTATCGGCGGGGTATTACTGTTACTGGTTAATGTGAAGCGAGGGCGTAAATTGGCAGCAAGTGAGGAAAACAGATGAACATCCCTATTAGCCGATAAAAGGACTAAATCCTTGCAGCTTAAAGATAAAACGCCGCTATTACGAAAAAGCTTCGTGATGGCGGCGTTAATAGATCAAAGCGTTTATGTGTAACTCACAGTCCAAGTTATCTCAATGACTGAGGTACAAATCATGACGTCTTGATTCTGCTAAGACTCAGAATGGATTAGTTCTAGCTGCTGATTCCAAAGCTCAATCGCCTCTTCAAGGTTATCAGCAGAGGCCATTTGTTGACATGAATCATTGTTGCAATAAACCATCCAATGACTTCGCGGGGCATAGGCACAAGGTCCAAATATTTTAGCCTCTCCACCACAACGACAAGGCGCTGCAAATTTTAGATTTAATGCTTCCATAATCTTTTTCTCCTTTTAAATTGAAATCCTGAAATATCAATCAGCCCAGACATAATCGTCAGCATCGACACATTCACTTTGCCCCTCAAGGAACGATGAGGCTTGTGCATCAACAACGACCTCGGCATGTCCGTGATTGATTGACCAGCTACTGCTACATGCAGAGCATTCGACTAATCCCTCACAAAATTGATCAGATTTCATTTCAAGAGATTTTTGTTCAAAACTTCCACAGATTGGACATTGCATAGCGAACTCCCCTTGCCTATATGGATTTATTTACCCTAAAAGGTTTCTATAGAATAATTCTATCCCTACCAGAAAGATTGTCAAGGTGTTTAATCTAATTTTTTTTAAATATAACAATATGTTAGCTAACATATCGTTCTACCCTGCATACACATGGTTTAATTATTATCTTAACTGTGATTTGATTTTCAAGAAATATACACAAGTTACTGTTTTCATAATGCTTTTCCAATCAATCATGGTTATAAATTACGTAAAATAGAATATTACTGTTACGGGTTAATGTGAAGCATTGACGGAAATTGGCAGCAAGCGAGGAAGATAAATTTTGAATGCATGATGGGTTGTGGTGGTAAAGGACCAGGATAGAAAATACGTCTTTCATGAAATTCTTGAAGACAATTGAATATGGAGTTCCCAGATCACCAACATTTTTCTGTTTAGCTGTCAATGGTCTCAATTAAATACGTTCTTTCAAACAACCCCTCATTATCCTCAAGCAACTCAGGTAGTTTACTTTTAATTTCGTGTTCAGAAAATGTGGATATTTTCCTCACGATTTCATCAGGTGCGTAATCTGGTGATAACTCAATATGCAGATGGATATGATCTCTCCCTGCACATAAAAAGCTTACTTTTCCGTCAAACTGATCGCCAGAATCAACAAATATAGATGATATTTCATCTAGTTTTTCTTGGATCTTATCCAGTAGGTTTTCTCTTTCCTTAATAAGTAAACACAAATGGAAAGATAAGTTGCTAAATATTTTATCTGGATCAAACTTCCACTGCTGGAAAGCATAAGCCTTAAGCCATTTTTGACGGTCAGATAATTTTATTTCTTCATGATCGTCAATGAACTCATAGGACTTCTTATCTTTACCAATTACCGATAAGTTATGCTTAAATGCATGGCATTCTAATTCGTGCTCGTTCTTTCCTACTCGCAAGAGATCACACAATATATTCTCTAGAAATTGGTAATCATGGCAAAACGCGCATCCTTTTGGCACAACTCGATTATAGAATATAGAATTTGAAACACCCTTTACAATCTACCATTTCACTTTCCAACATCCTCGTTCTTTCTTGGGCAGCTAACGTTTTTGATAACCGGCGGCGTTGCGGATTTGCGTGAACCACCGCAATTTGGTTTTGCTTTTCAATTTTGCACAGACGTATCTTCCGTCCGGTTGATTAAGTTGTTGTGCTGTTTTTTTGGTCATTCAATTGGAAAAACTCAGATTTCATTTCAACCAATTCTCTGCAATTTTCTTGTACTTCTTCGATTTTTATTATGCCTTTCGCCAGAGCAACTGATACTGCCAGGCTTGGATCATTCATTTGCTCATAAATTTTCCAAAGGTCTCTTGCTCTTTGATCATGGTGTTCATGGATTTTTTCGTTTAATTCCCATGGTGTTATTTCTGATTTTTTCCATTTTTGGAAATTTTCGTAGAGCGCTTCAAGCGCAAGGGACATTTCTTTTTCGTAGCACTGGCCTGCAAGCTGACGAAGATGCTTTTTTTGTGATTTGGTCAAATCGGTCATTTTGCACCCCATAGGATCGAGTGAGGTTCAATTTCAATTTTCGTAGCACAATGGGCGGAGTTGAGCAAGCTCAATCGAGTTGCTGCGCCGCCCATTAGCGCCGACAGCGAAGCCGAGGCGCTAATAGTGTATTAGACAGAATCTATGCATATGGTACTAGGCAGAATCTGTCTAGCACCATATGCATAGAAAATTTGAGAAAATATCTCCGTAGAAACAAAAAAAACCGCACAATTCTCTACTTGAGAACTAAACGGTCAACAAAAATCTCTTGATCAGCATGAGCAACATAAATTCCCCTCCCTTACAACCCAGAACTGCCACCAAAACTAATGTACGGGATAGCAGGTGTCAAGAAAGAGATTCACACTAACTCACCAACCAACCCATCCTTACACGCGCCGACGATCTTCACCCGAACCAACATTCCCGGTTCAGCGACATCTGCCGGAACCACGACCGAAAGATAATTCTGCGACAACCCTTTTCGCAAACCATCATTCTCCCCCCCTTCGATGACGATATCCAGTTCAGCACCAACGAAACAGCGCGCAAAATCTTGATATTTTTTCTCGCCGATCTGTCGTAACCGAGCAGCCCGCTCCTTGATAATTGTTCCTGAGATTTGATTTGCCATTGTCGCAGCTGGAGTTCCAGTTCGCTTGCTAAAAGGAAACACGTGGAGATGACTGAAAGGGAGTGATTCCAATAAATGGCAGGTTCGCTCAAATTGATCGTCTGTTTCACCAGGAAAACCGGTAATCACATCCAGACCGATTGCGGCATCAGGGCGTAGACGATTAATTTTCTCAACCAGAGCACCAAAGAAAGCGGTCGTATAGTGGCGGTTCATCCGCTGTAGAACCTCATCATCCCCTGCCTGCAACGGAATATGAAAATGGGGACAGATCCAATCTGCTGCGGCAATATATTGATACAGTTTTTCCGGTAACTCGGTCGGTTCAATTGATCCAAGGCGCAACCGACCGCTAAAATTGGATTGTTCAATTTGTTGTAAAAGATAGAGCAGATCAATCTGTGGATACAGATCATGGCCATAATTACCGATATGAATCCCGGTCAAAACAATTTCTGGATATCCATTTGCCGAGAGTTTTTCGAGTTGGGAGACAATATCAGCAACAGGAACAGAACGGCTGCGACCGCGTGCATAAGGGATAATACAATAGGAACAAAAAGCATCACAGCCATTCTGAATCTGCACAAAAGCGCGACTGCGGTGAGCAAATCCGGTCAAACTTAATGGTTCAATGGTTCTGCTGTTGCGAATGTCGCCGACCTGAATCTTTGTCATTTCATCAATGTTGGTCAGGGTTTCCAGCAACTGAGCTTTTTCCTGATTACCGAGCACCAGAGCAACCCCTGGCAGCTGGCTGAGACTCTGCGGGTCAATCTGGGCATAGCAGCCGGTCACCACAACCCTCGCCTGCGGATTAAAGCGCCTAGCGCGGCGGATCAGGTTACGCGATTGGGAATCTGTGGCAGCGGTCACGGTACAGGTGTTCACAATCACCAGCTCGGCACCGGTTTCAAAATCAACCTGCTGATAACCTGCCGACTGCAACTGTTCACTCATCGCTGCCGATTCAAACTGGTTGGTCTTACACCCCAGGGTGACAATGGAAACCGTTGTACTCATTGAATCCAGCCGCCACCGATAACTAGGTCATCTTGATAAAAAACTGCCGCCTGCCCGGGGGTAATTCCATTTTGCGGTAAGTTAAAAATGACCTTAACTTTAGTGTCAGTCACAGGCTCAACAGTTGCTGCGACTTCGGTGTGACGATAGCGGATACGGCATGCTGTGGAAAACGGTTCGGTTGGTACGGGAATGCTCCAGCAACATTGTTCCACGACCATCTCGTCTTGACCAAGGTGCTGTTTCTCACCAACAATAACTTTCTTTTTTACGGCATCAATGCCGATGACATAGAGAGGTTCTGTCCAGCCAATCCCCAGCCCTTTGCGCTGCCCAATCGTATAACGATAAATCCCCTGATGCTGACCGAGAACCTTTCCGGAAACATGGACGATCTCACCGTTTAATTTTCCAGAACCCCGCTCCCGCTCCAGAAAACTGATATAATCACCATCCGGAATAAAACAAATATCCTGACTTTCGTCCTTTTCAGCAATCCGCAAACCAAACCGAGTTGCATGTTCCCGCACCTGCTGTTTGTTTAATTCCCCCAAGGGGAACAAACAATGGGAGAGTTGCTGCTGACTGAGGGAAAAAAGGAAATAGCTCTGATCTTTTTTTAAATCAGTCCCCTTGCGGATAAATAATTGACCATCTTCCTCTGCGAGAGACACATAATGACCCGTAACGAGGTAATCAGCTCCTAGTTCCAAGGCTTTTTCCAAAAGCAAACCAAATTTAATTTTTTTATTGCAAACAGCACAGGGGTTAGGAGTACGCCCTAAGAAATAATCAGCACAAAAACGGGTTATGATTTGCTGACGAAAATCAGTTTCAAAGTTGACTGAGAAAAAAGGGATCTGTAATTGTTCAGCAACTTTTTTAGCAGCGCTAACAGCAAGATTAGATTGACAATCTTCGGCAGCACCTTCCTTAGCGCAAACATCCCAATGATGCATGGTTAAACCGATCACCTCATAGCCCTGCTCTTGCAGCAAGGCTGCAGCAACCGAGGAGTCAACACCACCACTCATTGCAACAACAACTCGTTTCTTCACGATAATCCTATGCAAACGTAACTATTCAGCAAAAGCGGGACTGTCCCCGCACGGGGGCTGTCCCAGGCTTTTGCGACGCGAACCACCGTATTTTCATAGTCAGTAAACTCTTGGGACAGCCCCCGATGAAGCTGGGGACAGTCCCGAGTTTACTGAATAATTCACTAAAAACAAAAAGGGTTCCAACAACTGCAGAACCCTTTTATAATAAAAACAAAGTTAAATCAATTTCTAGATAGTCAAACTAAGCATCTTGATCTCTATAGTTTTTTATCGCTTCATGCAGAGCATCAGCTGCCAGATTAGAACAGTGCATTTTTGCTGGAGGTAATCCGTCCAGAGCCTCGGCAACTGCTTGATTTGTCAATATCAGCGCTTCATCTATGGTTTTTCCAATCGCCATTTCAGTCACCATTGAAGATGTAGCAATTGCAGCACCACAACCAAAGGTTTTGAACTTCACATCTTGAATAACATCATTTTCAACTTGCAGTGAAATTCGCATAATATCGCCACATGAGGCATTACCCACCTCACCCACACCATTAGCATTTTCCACCTCACCCACATTGCGTGGGTTTGAAAAATGATCCATAACTTTTTCTGTATACATAATTATTTCTCCTTATATTTTATTAGTTAATGCTAAACACAAGCTGTTTTATGTACCATACGACACTCATCGCACGACAAAGGTGTTGGTTCTTCACGGTTATACAATGGGCTCATATCCCGCAAGCGCTGTACAATAGGGGGCAGTTCCTGGAGGATAAAATCGACTTCCTCCTCGGTGTTATCGGCCCCCAGACTGAATCTGGTACTGGAATGTGCCAAAACAATATCAACACCCATTGCGCCCATAACATGGGAGGGTTCCAGCGATCCGGAAGTACAAGCAGAGCCGGAAGATGCCGCAATCCCTTTCATATCGAAGTACAGCAACAGCGACTCACCTTCTATAAAATTAAAGCTGACATTCAATGTATTAGGTAAACGGAAATCCGCGTTGGGGTGACCATTCAGCTTGACGTCGGGGATTGATTCCAAAATCCCTTTTTCGAGTTTGTCCCGTAAATGCCGCACGTAAGCATAATCCTTTTCCATGTTCTTCAGTGCCAACTCACAAGCCAGCCCCAAACCGACGATACTCGGGACGTTATGGGTTCCAGCACGGCGATTTCGCTCTTGATGACCACCGTGCATGAAGCGGGAGATTCTGGTGCCACGGCGCAGATACATTGCCCCAACACCTTTGGGAGCGCCGATTTTGTGGCCGGAGATAACCGCCATATCAACATTGGCTTTACGCACATCAACCGGTATTTTCCCGGCCGCTTGAACAGCATCGGTATGGAACCGTACTTTGTGTTTTTTGGCAATTTGACCAATTTCTTCAATGGGGAAAATGTTGCCGGTTTCATTGTTTGCCCACATTACAGAAATCAGAATAGTTTTGTCAGTGATGGCAGCTTCCAACTCTGCAAGATCAAGCATGCCGTCGTGATCAACTTTGAGGTAGGTCACATCAAAACCATCCTTCTCGAGCGCTTCACAGGTTTCCAGAACCGCAGGATGTTCCACCGCAGTGGTGATGATGTGATTACCTTTACTTTTTAACGCATCAGCGGTCCCCTTGATGGCATAATTATCGCCCTCACTGCCACAGGAGAGAAAAATAACTTCAGCGGCTGAGCAGTTAAGCAGATCTGCAACCTGCTCACGTGCTTTATCAATGGCTCCGCCAGCCATTCGACCGGCCCAGTGGACACTGGATGGATTACCAAACTGTTCACAAAAATAGGGCAACATCGCCTCTAAAACTACGGGTTTGACCGCTGTGGTCGCGTTGTTGTCCATGTAAATTTTTTTCACAAAATCCTCCGATTAAGCTGAAATATTGTTAACTGTTTACCGCCCGGCTTTCCAGCTGTCGACGGCCATCATTGGTTAAATCTTCAAGGGTCACAGAAGCGAGAAAATTACGAATCTGATTTCCCAATCCCTGCCACACTGATTGAGTTGCACATTCTGCTGTTTCACAACCACAACTACCATCAGCATTCATACAAGCCAACGGCATAAGCGCTTCTTCAACTGTATCCACAATTTGGTCAATCTGGATCTCAGCAGCAGAACGGGCAAGCAGATACCCACCCCCTGGACCGCGAACACTATTGACAATGCCACCCCGACGCAGCTTGACAAACAACTGTTCAAGGTAATTCAATGAGATGTTCTCTCGTTCCGAAATTTCTTTAATAGAAACAGGAAGCCCATGACTGGTCAAATTCAAACTGACAAGAGCACGTACTGCATATTGCGCTTTCGTTGACATCCGCATCAGATTGCTTCCTCATCAAGCCCTGAATTATGATATTGAGCCAATTCAGCTTTTAATTGTTGTTGCTCCCCCTGTAACTCCTCAATCTGTTTTTCAAGGCGATGTAACTGATCAAACACGCAACTGACTGCTTTAGCGACAGGATCTGGCAGTTTATTGTGTTCCAGATCAACCCCAACCCGCTTTTCTCCAGAAATAACTACGCGGCCAGGAATACCAACAACCGTAGCCGTTGCGGGGACTTCCTTGACCACAACAGAATTAGAACCAATTTTACTGTCATCACCTACGGTAAATGGACCTAGTATTTTTGCCCCGGAACCAACCACGACGTTATTCCCCAAAGTAGGATGCCGTTTCTCTTTCGCCCAGGAGGTTCCGCCCAGGGTGACGCCATGATAAAGAGTGCAATTGTCACCAATCTCAGCAGTTTCCCCAATCACAACCCCCATACCGTGATCAATAAAAAAACCACGCCCAATTGTGGCCCCAGGATGAATTTCAATCCCGGTCAAAAACCGTCCGAAATGGGAAACCAGTCGACCAAGAAATTTCATATGATTATTCCACAAGCGATGAGATAATCGATAAAAAAGCATCGCGTGAAAACCGGGGTAACAGAATAGAATCTCAAATACGCTCCGAACTGCGGGGTCGCGCTCAAAGACAACCTTTAAATCTTCCTTGAGTTGAGAGAACATCTATTTTACCTCCAGTAATGTTATTGTCGCATAGATTAATACACGATTGAAAGACTCAACTATTGCATACTTAATGTTATTTTTTACCACACACCATTTTAGTCCTGAACAGAATTAACATACCTGACTATTTCTGTCAATTACTTTCAAGCACTTTAGTCAGGTATTAAATTTCACCTTTTTTACCGTTGATATAAGTCGACAACTGTAAAAAAATCTCCTATAATGCACGAGTTTTATTGCTATATGACCCATCATTCTATCCCACAAGGAGTGAAAAAATGCCAGAATTCAAGTACCAGGATCCAATGCCACTCGGTGCCGACACAACCAAGTATTATAAAATTGAAGGTTCTGAGAAGTTTGTCAGTGTGGTTAATTTTGACGGTAAAGAAGTGATTAAAGTTGACCCACAAGCTCTGACGGTATTGTCAAACACTGCCATGCGGGATGTCTCATTCCTGCTTCGCCCCAACCACAACGAACAAGTTGCAAAAATTCTCAGTGATCCTGAAGCTTCTGAGAATGATAAGGTCGTGGCAATGGCATTCCTGCGTAATGCAGAAATTTCAGCGAACTTTGAACTTCCATTTTGTCAAGATACTGGCACCGCAACTGTTGTCGCTAAAAAAGGGCAACAAGTTTGGACTGGCGGCAACGACGCCGAACGGATTTCTGAAGGTGTTTACAAAACCTATACAGAGGAAAACCTGCGTTATAGCCAGACTGTCGCTCTTGATATGTATAACGAAAAGAACACGGGAACCAACCTTCCAGCACAGATTGATCTGTATGCCACAGAAGGTGATGCCTACAAATTCCTATTTATTGCCAAGGGCGGCGGTTCAGCCAACAAAACCATGCTTTTTCAGGAAACCAAGGCGCTTCTCAACCCCGATAGCCTTGAAGATTTTCTCCTGCAAAAAATGAAGACTATCGGCACTGCAGCCTGCCCTCCCTACCACTTGGCATTCGTCATTGGCGGTACATCAGCTGATGCTTGTCTCAAAGTTGTCAAACTTGCAACAGCCCATTATCTTGATGAGTTACCAACGGAAGGGAATGAAGATGGTCAAGCTTTCCGTGATATAGAGCTCGAAGCCAAAGTTCTCAAAATGGCACAAGAGATCGGAATCGGTGCGCAGTTTGGGGGTAAATATTTTGCCCATGACGTACGGATTGTCCGGCTTCCACGGCACGGAGCATCCTGTCCTGTTGGTATGGCAGTGTCTTGCTCAGCTGACCGAAATATTAAAGCAAAAATCACCAAGGACGGTCTTTTCGTTGAGGAGATGGATCGTAATCCAGGTCGTTTGATTCCAGATGCCTTACGAACCCAGAAGAGTCTCGGTACTCAGATCAACCTTAATCGCCCAATGGGTGAAATTCTAGCCGACTTGACCAAACTGGAAGTTGGCGCACCACTGCGTCTGAATGGCACTATTGTTGTTGGTCGTGACATTGCCCACTCTAAATTCAAAGAGATCCTTGATAGTGGCAAGCCATTACCAGATTATTTGAAAAACCACCCAATCTATTATGCCGGTCCAGCCAAAACGCCAGAAGGTAAAGCCTCAGGTTCCTTCGGTCCAACCACAGCAGGACGGATGGATAGTTATGTTAACTTACTTCAGGACAACGGTGGTTCAATGATTATGATTGCTAAAGGTAATCGTAGTCAGCAAGTGACCGACGCCTGTGCTAAGCATGGTGGTTTCTATCTTGGTTCGATTGGTGGCCCAGCTGCTGTTCTAGCCGAAGAAAATATCAAAAAAGTCGAATGTATCGACTTCCCGGAATTGGGAATGGAAGCCGTCTGGAAAATTGAAGTTGAAAACTTCCCGGCATTTATCCTGGTTGATGATAAAGGCAATGATTTTTTTAAGACACTTGGTTTATAGATCAGTTTTTCTACGAGTGAATCTCAAAAGCCCCGGTTTTTCGACCGGGGCTTTTCTTTTTGGTGAAAATAGGCGATTATCAGCGGCAACTCACAATTGTCTCCCTTCTCCATGAGGGAGAAGGTGGCCGCAGGTCGGATGAGGGGGAACCTTATAGAGCTTTCTGCTAACAATAAGCTACGGTAAGCCCCCCCCCTCACCCTAGCCCTCTCCCTCATGGAGAGGGAAAACTTCAAAAATTGCCTCTATAGGAAACCCATGTACGACAACATCATGAAAATCTACGATCGCACCGTTCTGCAACACCCGATCATCACAATCATACTGGTGCTAGCTCTGGTCTTCGGTATAGGCAGCTATGCCAGAGACTTTCGGTTGGATGCTTCAGCTGACTCGCTGCTATTGGAAAATGATCAGGATTTAAAATATTTTCGCGGTATTAACGAAAAATATGGCAGTGCAGAATTTCTGGTCATCAGCTACTCCCCGAAGCAGGATTTGTATGCCCTTGAAACTTTGGATGATTTACGCAAGCTCCGCGACAGTCTGCTCCAGATCAAGCGTGTCAAATCGGTACTCAGTATTCTCGATGTTCCTCTGATCGACAGCCCTCGCCTGTCATTAGGCGACTTGAAAAATGGTGTTCGTACCCTGGAAACCCCCGGTATCAATATCGAACTTGCCCGTAAGGAATTTAAAACCAGCCCCTTCTATAAAAATTTACTGGTCAGCCCCGATGCCAGAACAACCGCCTTGCAGGTGATCTTTGAACGAGATGAGACCTATCATACATTGCTGCAGCAGAGGAATGCTTTACGAGAAAAAATATTGATTACTTCGCTCTCCACAGCAGAGACACTTCAACTGGAACAAGTCAGCAAAAAGTTTGATGAATACAGCCGCAATCTGGCAGAACAGGAAGCTCTCGACATTGCCGTAATCCGCAAGATCATGAAACAGCACCAGGAGCATGGGGAGCTGTTCCTTGGCGGAGTTCCGATGATCGTCGCCGACATGATCAATTTTATCCGCCATGACCTCGCTGCGTTTGGTCTCGGGGTTCTGGTTTTTCTGGTATCGATGCTTTTTTTAATCTTCCGTAACCCCCGCTGGGTTCTCTTACCCATGGTCTGCTGCTTTACCTCAGTGCTGTTTATGTTTGGCTTTCTTGGGCTGATCGGCTGGAAAGTGACAGTTGTTTCATCTAATTTCACCTCGTTGTTATTGATCATCACCCTCTCTCTTTGTGTTCACCTGATTGTTCGCTACAATGAATTGTACGATGAAATCCCCGGGGCTGATCAAGCCACCATGGTCAAAGAAATGGTACGGAGTAAAGCGGTCCCAAGCATCTATACTGCTCTGACGACAATCGTCGCCTTTGCCTCTTTATTGACCAGCGATATTCGACCCGTCATTGACTTTGGCTGGATGATGGCAATCGGCATCAGTTTTGCTTTGCTCATTTCATTTGCGATCTTCCCTGCAGGATTAATGCTCTATAAAAAACCAGTCAAATTTTCGCCCCGCTTTGATATCACCGGCATCATAACCCGCACCTGTGCCCATTGGGTTGAACACCGAGGCAAATTAACCCTGACTGTCTTTGCCGTCCTGGTCATTGTAAGTCTTGTCGGCATCTCAAAACTCACTGTAGAGAATAAATTTATTGACTACTTCAAGCCGACCACTGAAATTTATCAAGGGATGGAATTGATTGACCGGCAACTCGGTGGCACCACTCCGCTGGATATTATTATTGATGCTGATCCCGATTTTTTTACTGATCAGCCCCAAGAAGAAGTATTGGCAGAAGATGATCCTTTTGCTGATGATTTCTTTAGTGATGAAAAAGAAGACGCGGGTCTCTCAGGCAGCAGTTACTGGTATAACAGCTACCAGATTGACACCCTGAACAATATCCACAATTATCTGGATGAACTGCCGGAAACGGGTAAAGTGCTGTCAATGGCAACGACCATGACCATGATGCAGCAGCTGAATGAGGATCTTCCACTGGACAATATTTCTCTAGCGGTCATCCACAAAAAATTACCTGAGGTTATCAATGAGTCGCTCTTTCGCCCCTATATGTCGGAAGATGGCAACCAAGTACGTTTTTCTCTGCGGGTGATTGACTCCAATCCGAATTTGCATCGTGCTGCGTTATTAAAGAAAATCCGTTTCGATTTAACTGACAAACTAAAAATCAAACCGGAGCAGATCCATCTGACCGGCATGTTTGTCCTCTACAATAATGTTCTGCAAAGTCTATTCAGTTCACAAATCATGACAATCGGGGTCGTTTTTCTCGTCATTATGGTGATGTTTATTCTGCAGTTCCGCTCCTTGCGTTTGGCGATTATTTCCATTATTCCCAACCTCATATCTGCAGGGATGGTGCTTGGTTTAATGGGCTTATTGAACATCCCTCTTGATATTATGACCATTACTATTGCAGCCATTACCATTGGTATTGCCGTGGACGATACAATTCACTACGTCCATCGCTTTAATGAAGAACTTGCCGTTGATGGCGATTATCTGGCTGCCATGAAACGCTGTCATGACAGTGTCGGGAGAGCAATGTATTACACCTCAATCACGATTATCATTGGTTTCTCAATTCTAACCCTGTCAAATTTTATCCCAACCATCTATTTTGGTCTCTTTACCGGGCTAGCCATGCTGATTGCCATGTTTGCCAACTTGACCCTGCTGGCTCTGCTGTTGATTAACTGGAAACCCAAAAAAATAACTGGTGCGTAAACTGTAAATAGGCTAAGGTGCGCGTCTTTTGCCAGAATCTCATTTAATTATCAACAGGAAATCTATGTCTGAGGAAAATATTTTATCATTTAAAGAACTCTCCCTTGCTCCAGCAGTTTTTAAAGTCATTAATGAAGTTGGTTACGAGACCCCAACACCAATCCAGGCACAGAGTATTCCACCTCTACTGGAAGGGCGCGATCTGTTGGGGCAGGCTCAAACGGGTACCGGAAAAACAGCCGCCTTTTCTCTGCCACTCCTCAGCCGCCTTAATCCTAAGTTAAAAGCGCCGCAGATCCTGGTTTTAACCCCGACTCGAGAGTTAGCTTTACAGGTTGCTGAAGCTATGCAGACCTACGCTCGCCACCTTAAAGGGTTTCAGGTTTTACCTGTCTATGGTGGTCAAAACATGGGGCAGCAGTTGCGCCAACTACAGCGTGGCGTTCAGGCCGTTGTCGGTACACCAGGACGAATTCAGGATCATTTGCGCCGCGGGACCCTGAAGCTCGATAAACTAAGTTGCGTCGTTATTGACGAAGCTGATGAAATGTTGAAAATGGGTTTTATTGAAGAAGTGGAGCAGATTCTTGGATATGCACCAGAAGAACGTCAAACTGCCCTTTTCTCAGCAACCATGCCGAAAGAAGTTCTGAGCGTAGCACGGAAACATCTGCACAACCCGCTTGAGATCCGAATTAAAAGTAAAACTTCAACTGTCGATAAAATTTCCCAACGCTTCTGGCAGGTTAAAGGATTACACAAACTTGATGCCTTGACCCGAATTCTCGAAGCTGAAGAAATTGATGGCATGCTGATCTTTGTCCGCACCAAAGTTGCTACTGTGGAGTTGGCAGAAAAGCTGGAAGCGCGCGGTTTCTCCAGCGCAGCATTGAATGGCGATATGACCCAGATGTTACGGGAGAAAACCGTTGAACACCTGAAAAATGGTTCTCTTGATATCGTTGTTGCCACCGACGTTGCCGCCCGGGGTCTAGATGTCAAACGGATCAGTCATGTGGTTAATTATGATATCCCTTATGATACTGAAGCCTATATTCATCGGATTGGTCGTACCGGCCGTGCAGGGCGTGAGGGGAAAGCAATCCTGTTTGTTGCACCACGAGAAAAAAGGATGCTCGCTGCAATTGAAAGAGCCACTCGGCAACCGATTAAAGCCATGGCTCTGCCAAGTCGCAAAGACATTACCAATCGCCGCATCAATCAGTTTAAAGAACAAATTTCCAATGCCATGGAAGCGGAAGATCTGGAGTTTTTTGAAGAATTAATTGACGCTTACCAGAGCGAATACGATATTGGCCACCGCAAGATCGCTGCCACCCTCGCCTACCTGTTACAGAAAGAACGTCCATTAAATCCAGAGGAACAGCCTGTTGAAGAAGTTCGTGAGGAACGACCGGACCGCTCTAGAACGCCACGACGCGAAAGAAAAACCGGTGATGAGCAGATGCAGACCTACCGGATTGAGGTGGGGCGGACACACGGTGTAGAACCGGGGAATATCGTCGGTGCAATCAGCAATGAAGGGAAAATCAACAGTCGGGATATCGGCAGAATCCGTCTGTTTGACCAGTTCAGCCTGGTCGACTTACCCAAGGATCTCCCAGCCGAAACTTTACATAAACTGAAAGGGGTCTGGGTCTGTGATGAACAATTACAAATTAGCCCAGACACCGGATCATACAAGTCATCAGCAGGTGACCCATCAAAACGGCGAAGATTTGGAAACAACAGGACTATAACAAAAAAATATGGGGCACGACCCAACAAATCTTCGGTAAAACGTCACAGCGGTCCGAAAAAATAGTTGATTTTCGTTAGATTGGAACCTGCCATGCCCCTGCTGAAATCAGCGGGGGAAACTATACTCGTCAGACAATCCCTGTTTTGATAATACTATCTGCCACAACTGGTTTTTCCTTGCACGAAAAGATCCAGCGCTAGCGAGCAGGTAATAACGCCACATTCGCCGAAATCGTTCATCATAGTTTGCTTGAATTTCTGGCCAGGCATTTTCAAAATTTTCATGCCATGCCATCAAAGTTTTATCGTAATCAGGTCCAAAATTATGCCAGTCTTCGAGAACAAAATAGCCCTCATAAGATGAACTTATTTGTTGTGATGATGGAATCATCCCATTTGGAAAAATATAGCGTTCAATCCATGGGTCAGTTCTTTTGACAGGTGTATTTCCTCCTATGGTATGGAGTAGAAATAAACCATCATCCTTGAGTAATTCATTTATTGTTTTAAAATAGGTACGAAAATTTTTATAACCAACATGTTCAAACATACCAATAGAAACAACCCGATCAAAGTGCCCCTGAAGATTTCTGTAATCCTGAACACGGATATCCACCGGCAGGTTGCGACAATTTTCTTTTGCCAATTTTGCCTGTTCCGCAGAAATTGTAATGCCGACAACTTCAACACCATAATTTTCAGCCATGTAGCGCGCAGTTCCGCCCCATCCACAACCAACATCCAAAACTTTTTGCCCTTCTTTGAGATGTAATTTGCGGCAGGTGAGATCAAGTTTGGCGCGCTGGGCATCTTCCAGTGTTTGTGCCTCCTTCCAGTAGCCACAGCTGTAAATCATTCGAGAATCAAGCATTCTTTCATAAAGATCATTACCGATATCATAATGATCTGTCCCTACCTGAAAAGCTCGATTGAGTGATTGACGATTGAAAAATTTAGCTTTAAGGGCATCCACAAGGATGACAAAAGACTTGAATTGTTTATCAAGATGGGCATTGAGGAATCGGTCAGCAAGCTGGTCGAGTGATTCGGAATCCCACCAACCATCCATGTAGGCCTCACCAAAGCCCAGACTCCCTTTTGCCAAAACCCGCGGGAAAAGAAGATTATTTTTGACCTGAATATCCCAAGGACGCTCGCCATCGAGAACAATATCGGCACGATCTAGCATGTTTCCGATGTGTTTGCGTAAGCTGGTATCAGTCATGTCAGCCTCCTGATATTACAGACACAAATCGAGAGCTATTTTACAGGAGAGTCTAAGGATGGATTGAAGAGGCTCCCCTACAGCATAGAAGATTCGCAATTCAACATACAGAAGTGAGAAATAAAACTTAATCTTGTGCCATAATTATCTACGCCGATCTTAATGAGTTGTCAAGAAATAAACACAGACTGTGTTACCAACGCAAAGAGCTAATCCAAAGTAAAATCTCCCCAAAACGGTTCGAAGCAATATGTAGCTGGCGGCTGCCTCTTTTAACTCCCTATAAGTTGCGCTATTATCCATTGTACTATTTACTCATTCAGATTCAATTCAAAAAAAGGTTTTCCAATGGAAAAATGGCTGGATTTACAAAATGGAAGTGATGTTCGTGGGGTGGCAACTGCGGGAGTTAAGGGTCAACCGGTAACATTGCACGATCCAATTGTTCGCTCCATTGGCTTTGCTTTCGCCCAGTGGCTTTCGGAGCAACTCAGCAAGCCGGCCAACCAACTAAAAATTTCGGTCGGTAACGATTCGCGCATTTCTGCCAACCAGATCAAAAACTGTATTTTTCAAGGATTAGAAGCGGCGGGTGCATCGGTATTCGACTGTGGGCTCGCCTCCACTCCAGCCATGTTCATGTCGACCGTGTTTGAAAACCACGGTTACGATGGATCAATGATGCTGACCGCCAGCCACCTGCCATTTAACCGCAACGGGGTGAAGTTTTTCATTCGTGAAGGGGGCTTGGAAAAGCAAGACATCACCAAAATTCTCACCATAGCCTCAGATGTTGGTGAACTCTCCGATGTAGTCACTGTCAACGCAACAACGGTTAATCTGATGGACGATTATGCTGCCCATCTTGTTGCCATTATCCGCAACGGATCTGGCAATGACACACCACTGGATGGCCTGAAGATTGTTGTTGATGCCGGTAACGGTGCTGGTGGCTTTTTCGTTGCTAAGGTTCTTCAGCCCCTCGGTGCAGACACCACAGGCAGCCAGTTTTTGGAACCTGACGGGATGTTTCCAAATCATATCCCCAACCCAGAAGACCACGATGCAATAGCTGCCATCATTACAACTGTTAATAACAACGCCGCCGACTTCGGGATTATTTTTGATACCGATGTTGATCGCGCCGGTGCTGTCGATAAAAACGGGACACCGATCAACCGCAACCGCTTTATTGCACTGATGGCGACCATCGTCCTCGAAGAGCATCCAAAATCGGTGGTTGTTACCGACTCGGTGACATCGACCGGTCTTAAATGGTGGATCGAAACAAAACTCGGCGGAGTCCACCATCGTTTTCAACGCGGTTACCGTAACGTCATCAACGAAGCGGCTCGCCTCAATGCAGCAGGAAAAGAGTCATGGCTGGCACTCGAGACTTCTGGGCATGGTGCCCTTAAAGAAAACTATTTCCTGGATGACGGTGCCTACCAGATCGCCAAAATTCTGATTAAAATTGCCCAGCTCAGAGCCGCCAAAAATGGGACAATTGATGAACTGATTGCCAAACTTCCCGAACCGGTCAAAGCGGCAGAATACCGCCCGAAAATTAAGGTCGCCAATTTCAGTGTTTATGCTGACTCAGTCCTTGAGGGGTTCGCTGCATATGTAGAGCAGACCGAAGGTTGGAATCTGACACCGAACAATCACGAGGGGGTACACGTCACCTGCGATGCAACTGCGGGCAACGGCTGGGCACTGCTGCGTAAATCACTGCATGACCCACAGCTACCGCTCAATATCGAAAGTGAAGAGAGTGGCGGGGTTGAGCGGATCGCCGCAAAAATCAAAGTTTTTCTCTCCGATTGTGAAGGTCTTGATCTTCTGGATATGTAAAAGCTGTGAAGTAGGCAGCCATACCCGTCACTCCGGAATAAAAGAAGAATCACCATCTATCCGTTTCACCACTGCGACCAATAACTTGATAGCTTGATCCAGATCGGAGAGGGAAAGGGTCTCCACCGGTGTATGCATATAGCGCAGCGGAATTCCCAATAGTGCCGTTGCCACACCACCTCGGGATAATTGCATAACGTTGGCATCGGTGCCAGTAGCACGCGGGACTCCAATGATTTGAATGGGGATCTCTTCCGTTGCAGCGGTTTCAACCAACAGCTTAAAAAGCACCGGATTTATATTGGCACCCCGAGCAATCACCGGGCCCTTCCCCAGCTCAACTCGCCCAATTGCAGATTGTTCAACATCAGGGTAATCGGTTGCGTGGGTGACTTCTACCACGATACCAACGTCGGGATTAACGCCATAGCTGCTGGTTGCCGCGCCACGCAAGCCAATTTCTTCCTGAACTGTGGATACCGCAAACAAATCGGCAGCAATAGCGCCCAGCTCTTTGACCCGCTTCATCACCTCAGTCACAATAAAGGCACCCATCTTGTCATCAAAAGCCCGCGATGTGGCACGATCATTCTGGAGAGTTTGCACCCCGACGGCAAAGGTGACGGGATCGCCAATCTGAATTAATGCTTCAACCTCGTCACGACTTGAACAACCGATATCTATAAACTGTTTTTTCAGGTTGATGACTTTATCACGATCTTTCGGCTCAATCAGATGGATCGCTTTTTTACCAATCACACCGGGAATTTCACCTTTTTCGGTGTGGATCACCACCCGCTGTCCCGGCGACAGATGGGGATCAACCCCACCGATTGCCCCAAAACAGATAAACCCGCGATCATCGACAAACTGCACCATGAAACCGATTTCATCACAGTGACCAGCCAGCATCACCTTCGGACCACCCTGTCCCTCTAGGCGAGCAATCAGATTGCCCATGACATCAGTCTGAAAATTGTCCGCAATTCCTTCTAACTGTCTTTTTATGACTCTCTGGGCTGGCTGCTCATAACCGGAAGGACTGGGTGTTTCCACCAGTTGTTTCAGAAAGGCAAAATCGTTTTTTTTCATCTATTTACCTTTAGCCCTTGCAACTAACTCGGCTGAATTCTTCTGTGCCTGGAGAAATTGTTCCTCGGTCATACCAGCACCAAGGGCAATCTGGTGAACCAGTTCCGGCGGGAGAATATCTGTTGGGGCATGGGCATCATTATTAATTACCATCTTTGCACCATATTCTTGAGCTAATTTAACCACATGTCCGTTGGTCAAAGAATTTCCTTTTCGGGTGGTGATTTCCAGATAAACCCCTAACTCCGCAGCCAACTGAACCTCCTCAGGGGTTATTAGCCCCGGGTGTGCGAGAATATCAACCCCTGCCTTAATCGCTGCCATATTTGTACCAGGCATAACAGGATCGACAATCGATTCTCCATGAACCAGAATAATTTCAGCACCATGATCCTTGGCAAATTGAGCAACATCAGCAATCGCCGCTGGTGGCACATGAGTTAGCTCAACACCGGCAAGAACCTGAATGTTGTTTGCAGCACCGATTTCATCGACAACATCTACAATATTTTCAAGCAACCATTTCGTGTTGCTCTTGTCGGCATGATCGGTGATCGCAATAGCAGTATATCCGGCAACAGAGGCGCGTCGAACCAGCTCGGTCGGAACCAATTCACCATCACTGAAAAACGTATGTGTGTGTAAATCTATCATCTATATTTTCTCCCTTTATCAGAGACCAACCAACTCCCCGAGGTGTGAATTACGCATGACTTTTAAAATTTTAACCGGAACAGTTTGTCCAATCAACTCAGTTGACCCGGAGAAATTGACAATCCGATTTGAACCTGACCTGCCAAACAGCTGCCCATCACCCTGTTTACTGATGCCTTCAACTAGAACAGGTAAGCTGCAGTCAGCGTCTTCTTGCCAAATTTCAGCACTGATCTGTTGCTGTAATTCCAGTAGACGATCAAAACGCTGCTGTTTCTGCACTTTTGATTGGTTGTCTTCCATTTTTGCCGCAGCTGTTTCAACCCGCGGGGAATAGAGAAAAGTGAAGGCATCAGCGTAACGAACTTTTTCAACCAAATCGAGAGTGGCTTGAAAATCTTCCTCTATTTCACCGGGAAAGCCGACAATAATATCGGTTGTTAGACGAATTTCCGGGCAGATCGTCTTTAATCGCGCTACTTTATCCAGATACTCAGCCACAGTATAGCCGCGATTCATCAATTTCAGAATCCGGTCTGAACCACTCTGAAACGGCAGATGAATATGATGACAGAGCTTATCCAGAGAACCAAAACAATCGATCAATTCATCTGTCAGATCTTTGGGGTGCGAGGTGGCAAAGCGTAGCCGCCCCAATCCTTCAATGGCATTCACTTTCTGCAATAATTCAGCAAAGGAGAGTTCTGCAGAATCCTTCAGGCCGTAGGAATTAACATTTTGGCCCAGCAGAGTTATTTCCCGCGCCCCCTGCTCTACCAGCTCTGTCACCTCAGCAATCACCTCAGCACTGGGACGACTAATTTCTCGACCACGTACATGAGGAACAATACAATAAGAACAGAAATTGTCACACCCTTGCATCACTGTAACAAAACGGGTGACAGACTCGCGAAAAGTGCGTTCGGGAAATAAGTTCAGACGGGTTTCCCGATCCAGCATTTCCGTCACACTGCCCCGTTGCCGATTTTCTTCTACTTGTTTAACCAAGTGTGGGAGTTGATGGATATTATGGGTGCCAAAGACCAGATCAAGGTACGCGACCTTCTCCAGCATCTTTTCCCCTTCCTGCTGCGCCACACATCCACCGACCCCGATAATCAGCTCGGGGCGCTGGTCTTTAATCGGTTTAAAGCGACCCAGATGCCCATAAACCTTACGCTCCGCTTTATCACGCACCGAGCAGGTATTCAGCAAAACTAAATCTGCCGCTTCCGCAGAATCAACCTGTGTATAACCAATATTTTGTAGTGAATCGACAATCTGTTCCGAATCAACAACATTCATCTGGCAACCAAAAGTTTCCAGGTAAAAAGCTTTATTCATTTATCACCAGTTTAGAAAGATTAAAAAGTTGCGCATCATAACGATCTGCGCCATCGCAAGTCAAACGGAATCCTTTGCATTAGACTTAGCCTCATTCAACGGAAGATGTTTGAGAAGAAGTTCCGGGTGTTCCAGACACTCCAAAGTCACTGGGGGGCAATCTTGAAAAAACAGCTTCAGGCTCAGCAGGTTCTGACCATATTTTTTTTGTTTGTACTTCTTATAGTCTCCCATTGGATAGGTGATTGATTTGCAGATAATAAGTTTATTTCGTACCAGCAAGCGCTGATCGGTTAAAGCGTAAAAAATCTCCTCCCAACGCAAGCGAGCCAGCGCCAACTGACCCGGCCCGACAAAAAATGCGGCTACAGCTAACAAAAATGGGGCAACGGCCAGCCACCAGGAATAACCCTGATAATAAACCAGTTGAACTCCAACCATTAACCAGAAGCTGCTGGCTAAGAATAGAACCGTCCCGATTGCAGCTTGCAGCCAGTGGCGAAAAGTATAACAACGTGGAGCAGGTCGCCCCTGCCAGAGGATGGTTTCACCTTCCGCCAAAACCCATGGAAAACTTTCTAAACTCATTTTGCCAGACTCCTTAAACGATCAACTGCTGTTTTTCCCAATTTACCATTTTTATCTGCGTGCACCACAGTCTGGTAAAGTTGTCGTGCACGCGGCAGATTCTTATTGCCCCCTTCAGCTTCAGCGAGAAGGAAAGTCCCTTGCACAGTTGGCAGCAAATCTAATGATCTTTCCAATTGCATGATGGCTTTTTGCAATTGTTTATTTTGGAGGTAAATATATCCCAAACCCAATCGAGATTTGTAATAATCTGGATCAGAATTGACAGCTTTAAGTAAATATCGCCGCGCTGGAACGAGATCCTCATTCCGCAAATAAGCCATTCCAAGACCGGTCAGTAAGAGTCCGCTCTCTGGAGCTTTTTGCATCGCTTTATGGTAAGTTTCGATAGCAATATCCAACTCTCCCTGTGCCTCAATAGCGCGCGCTTGTTTATAAAGCGCATAAGCTTCTGGATGAGTTTCACCCAACTGCTGCAAAGCCTGATCATGCAAAACCCTCCCCAGCCTGACTTCCTGCTTAATTGTATCATTCGGCAAGGTGAAACCATCCTGATCAGCCGGTTGCTTTACAGAACAACCGGCTGATAGAAGAATAAAAATCAGCAACAACAAGTAGATATGATATATTTTCACTGTGAAGCTCCCTTGCTGACAGTCTTTGCTGTTCTTTACCATTCAACGATAAAGGAGTGATAATGCTTTCCAAAAATGATGCAACTATTTTGTTAAAAATTGCACGCGATGCGATTACGCGCCAGATCATGAATGAAGATTATAGCCCGACTCCAAGAGAAGAAAAAGCCCTAGCCTCTTCCAAAATGAGATGAGTCTGAAGCAAGCTCCATGTTTCTAGCATGAGA
>JAOZOH010000200.1 GCA_029933365.1 Desulfuromusa sp.
AAGATTACATCGGTAGCATAGCTGAATTTGCAGGTAAGGACGAATTCACCCTGCTCCGATATTTAAAACTCTTGCCGACTGTGACTGCATTTGATATCCTCCATGTGTTTGGTTGCAGTGGCTTAGCCACTGAAAGCTCGGCGGGATCTGACCCCAGCCGGGCTTTTTTTAGAGTAAACTTTCTTTTGCCGGTTTCATCATGGCGACAGCTCGATCAAAACGATCATCGCCATCTATTGTTTTTCTTTTTTGCTGTGCGTCTTTGAATATTGGCTCAATAACCTTTGTTTCAGGTGGGTCAGGGGCTTCAAGCTCGGGAAGCATGTTTGCTGCCTCCCTTGCGGATATCCGCAGTTCGGCATTTTCAGCTTCTCGAAGATGTTTTCTTTTCCGTTTATTCTGCTTGGCTACCTCCCTGCCAGCCTCACGGTTATTAAATCCTGCTGGCACGATGCACTCAGCCTCACCAATGCGACGACCATCGAGAGTGTAAATAATGACATTTCCATGCATATTGGCCGGATCAAAACGAGCAACCAGCTTTTGTCCTTTGTAGTGGGACAACGCTTCGCACCAGTAGCGATTATTCATGATTTTGATAGCGCCGTTATCTCTGTTTGTCCGGACTGTCTCTGGAGCTAGCAACCATAAAGCCCGCTGTTCACGAGTTGCCTTCCTAATTGTGCTGCGAGCGTAAGACTCATTGAAAACATCATCACAGCTGCGACCATTACAGACTTTAGATCTGCGCCCTAACCTAGCGTTAAAAGCGGCTATCTCAGAAGTTAGTACGGTTTCAAATTCATCAACTGGGATTGGATTTTCTTTTGTTCCACGACCTTCAAACTTTGGATGTTTGTCGGTATATTCACCTATCCCACCGATACCAAAGGCTCTCTCCACCGGCTTCGCTTGTCCGTGACCTGGTGTTGCCCAATGAACCTCAGCTCCAAGCTGGGGTATCAAACCAAGAGGTTCATCTTGCGAGACTTTAAACCGGTAACGGTTCTTAACCCCACCAGTGACATCTTTGTTAGCAGCCGCTCGGGTATTGTCGATCCAGAAGTGGGAAGGAATTCCAAAATGCTCAACCAGATCACCAATAGATAAGCGGATACTGTCCTTATTTTCTGATACGTCCAGTCGCGAAGAGAGCAGCTTCCCGGATAATATGTCCTGCCAGAACCAGCAAACCGGGCGACAAATTTCCCCTGATTCGAAACGGACATATTTAAAAAAGGTGTAACCATCTCCGTTTACCGCTTCCAGGGCGTGAAATACTGTATGATCACGCTCTTGGGCCGGTATGGTTTTCTTGTAAGCATCATCTCCGTCACGAAGAATAATAATTAAGTCAGGGTGAATTTCCTTTCCCAGCTTTCGGAATAAGGTTTTTGAACTCGGAATGGCCCAGCCATTTTTAACAGCTGCCCGTTTCAGTCTTTCATAGCTACTGGACCAGTTGGGCCGACAACGACGAAGATAATCTGCTTTGATGAAGTCCCAGGCTTCCGGGCTGATTTCTGCTTTTGCCTGTCTTCCGGCATAGCCATCAACCAGTAAAGGGAGCCAGTCACAAGCATCAACACCGTCAACCCGCTTAATCCATCGCCCGAGAGTATGAAAGCTTATTTTGATATCACTCTTGAAAAGCCGAACAACTTCTTTTTTTGCTTCAGTTTTTTTCCAGCTATAAAAAATGAGCATCTTGAACATCTTGACGGCTTCAAGTCGTTTAGCTCCAAGTGCTCTTGCTTTCTCCGATTTACGGCTTAAATGGTCCCAGAGATCTTCACTGTCAGTATTCTGAGAGCTGCTTTCTTGAAATGCCGTTGAAGGCTTGTTTAATTGCTCTGTAACGATGATTTCAGGGTGCTTTTTGATCAGAGCTATTTGGGCCGCTTGGGGAAGTGCTGACCAGTGAATTTCGAAGCCACCACCTTTTCCCTTGTTTGGCCGTTTTTGAAATTCGTTCGCCACCTTTGCAACGGACTTATTGAATCCTTGAGGGGTGGATGGCAGTCCAGGGAGTCTTTCCTCCACCCAACCAAAAGCTGTATTCCAAGAATGTTGGCTGTCAGGCGTAATGTTATTCATCGTGGATAAGCCCAGCACATATTGTAATAATTGATACTGCTGCTAGTTACGCCCATTGCGGCCCTCTATTTCCTTCAGAAATTGCTCACGTTTTCGTTTTTCCGTTCGTATTTTCCGCTCTTCCTCAGAAAGTTTGTGGATCTCGGCTCTCAGAGCTTCTGGTCCTGGTAAGCAGAACATTCCTCCCATTTCTGAAATAATTTGTAAGGGCGCACGGCTCCCTGCAGCGATACAGAATGCGGGTAAATACTCACATGGGAGCCTGTGACTTTCCTTTGATTCAGAGGTGTAGGAGTCGAGCATGGATTTGGAGACTTCAACTCCCAAAAGATGTGACATTATGCCGCAAATTTTATAACGTGAAAGGCCCGATTCCTTAATTGAATTGGTTAATATATGACAAAATCTAGCGTGGATATTGAGGGAACCCTCATCAGTTTCTTCTGGAAGTAAATCTTTCGACTGCTGCAAGAGATCAAAAAGTGATAGCTGGCGCGCGTCTATCTTGGGTGCTTTTTTAGCCATTGCGCCCCCTATTAACTCTTGATACTCTTACAGTGCGATAAGGGGAACCATTTTTGGTGTATCTGGACGGCCAGATTTCTTGAGGTGGAAGCCCAATAATGTTAGCCATGATTTTTTCCATGGCAGCCCACGGTTGGCGAAAGACGTTGCTAGGTGAAGTTTCAGCGTAATCATTTTCTCTGGCAAGTCGAGAAAGAGAAAACCCCTTTTTGGCAAGAGCCGCTTTAATGTCGGCAGGGTGCCAATCCTCAAGAAAGGAATTATTAGCCAGAGCATTTTTCATGCTTTATCTCCTGGAGCCAGCAACATCTGGCTTTTTTGTGGAGCGTTAAATACAAAACTTATTATAAAGAGTAGTTCCAAAAAAGAATCATGTCAATTCTTTTTTGAGTTTCTGGTTTCTTTTTTGACACTTTCCGCCAATTTTCAGTTTTATTATTAAAAATCAGTTGGTTAGGTTTGTTAAGCGGGTTTGGGATGAAGTTTCAAGTTGGTTTCAAGTTTCATAGTGAAACCTGAAACCAAAAAAATAAGGGATGGGATTCAAATATGAACACACCAGGAATAGGTGAAAGAATAAAAGAAGTAAGGGGAAAAACATCTCTTTTCAACTTTGCTGCCATGCATAGCATCCACAAAAGCACACTCATTAGATACGAAAAAGAAGAGACATCTCCAGATGCTAGTTTTCTTGCTGATTTGTGTAGAAAATACATGTTAAACGCGGGTTGGCTTCTTTTAGGGCAAGGCTCAAAGGAAAAGATATTAGATGATCGTGATCGTTGGGTTTCTTTTCACTATGTTCATAGTATGATACTTGATACTTTTGAACACAATAAGAGGAGTGGAAGGCGCATTGTCCTTGCCACCTTCCTAGCATACTTTAGTGAACAACAGAAAAATTCATTGATAGATGTTTCTTTGTCTGCTGCTCTTTCGCTAGAAAGAATGCATCATGTGATTAACTGTGAAGATAAAACACTAATCGAAATAGCAGAAGATTTAACGAAAAATAACTACAGGACGAAGCATGACGCATTTTGTGCCATGTCGGACATTCTAATAGAAAATGATAATGTTTATATATTTTGCGATTTATCAAAAAGCAAAGATACGAATAATAAAGAGTTCTATAAAATGATAATTAGAGCTATAGAAAAAGGACATCTTGATAAAAAAACACCAAAAAGTGACATTATATTCTTAGACTCACCTTCTTTCCTTGAAAAACACTGGGCAAGCTTAGGAGTTTATTTTAAAACTAATATTCTAAATGGTAGTAGTTTTTTCATCTAATAAAATTCTGTCTTGGGGCTTGATCGCTTGAAAAACTGTGGTTTCTGAGATGTGGATTCAGGCCCTTTGAATTTTGCATTTCAAGTGTCCGAGAAGTCAGAATTCGATAAATTTTGCATTTCAAAAAAAAGCGAAAATGTTCACCTAAAATTCAACTAAGCAGCACGTAACCACTTAAAATCCCACACAATCGGGGAGCATACCGGAAAATCCCGGCTACTATGTCCGATTTGTCACTTCAAGTGTCTCCTCACACTCTACTGACTTCGCTACTACTGATTTCAAGACCGCATAATTCTTCTGTTATTCT
>JAOZOH010000201.1 GCA_029933365.1 Desulfuromusa sp.
CATAAAAAGGATATTAATAACCGGGACCATACTGATCAGGGCAGGGAATATCCCCAGCCGAAAAGAGCGGCGGTAGTTTGATATCACCCAGTTTATTTTTTGCCCTAATGTCCAGCTTCGATTGGAGGCCGGATAATCGATGAACATCAGGGTCGAATAAAAAACATACAAGAGGAAAACCAGCAGTTGACCAACAACCGGGACAAAATTGATGGCCAACGCTGCAATGGTGACCAAGATGCCGACGACCCCAATTTTCAATCCTTCGAGGAGATCTACCAGAATCCGTTGAGGGCTGAAACCGCTTGGTTGCTTTCCCGTTTTACGGTTGTATATTTTTTCTGCCATTCCACTTAAAAAAACGTAACCGGGGGTGGTCAGACAATAGGCGGTGAGAAAAGCTAAATAAAATGCAGCAATGCGGCTGATCAGAAAGAATAGATATTTCAGCACCACCCACCCCTGAACTTTCAGCCAGCCCAGGATTCCAACCCCTTCTGGAGGTATCTGGAAAAAATTGCCGGTAAATTTATCGACAAGTTGGGTCGTTTCAAAATAACCAAACCAGGTTAACGTGGCTGTGACTGCTACCAGCAAAAGACTCCACCCGAGCAAGCGGATATGACGCAAAAGAAAGGCGCTGGAAGAAAGAAATGGTACCCAGCGCCTGTAGCTGTCGTGCAGATTGTTCATATTGTTGTTAGACATGGTCTCTACATTTTTTGTCAAAACAGTTAATCGTGTAATTCTTCAAAAGCACGATCCAGTTTGTAGGAGCGCGAGGTCAAGTAGGCTTCCATATTTTGTACCCGTTCCTCTGCCGATGAAAACTGCTCATGGACTTTGTTCAGGGTTTCTTTGGAGGAACGATGCATTGATTGCCAGAAGCGTTTTTCTTCTGGCTGTTCCTCTTGATTGATGGGCTTCTTCTTCAGGAAGAAGCAGGCAAGTCCGTAGATTACAACAGTTGGCAGGGTAAACATAATCAGGGCGATAAAGGTTAGAAAACGGATCAGCAGTCGGCTGCTGCCAAAATATTCTGCGATACCGGCACTGACACCGCCGATCAGCCGATGATCTCTGCTGCGGTAAAGACGATGGGGGTTATATATTTGTTGAGTCATGATTTATCTCTCCAATCGGGGTCTTTTTCATCAAGAATTGTTTCCAGTATTGCTATTCGTTTTTTTAGCTGGCTGCCTGTCTGCCATAGTTCAGATAGTGTTTCTTCGTCCTTCTTGCTGAGACCCTGCATTTTTTTCATTTTAGCTAGATAATGGAGCAACAGCCAGATTGGCAGGACAATCACCATGAAGGCGATTATCACAGCAGTTAGCATTCCGAATAGTGCGGTGGTCATGGTTAGCTTTCCTTGTTGGGCATAGTTTCTTTAGCTGGAGTTTTCTGCAGCCGTTCTTTTAACTCGGCCAGTTCCTGTTCAATTGAATCCTGAGCGGCTAATTCAGCAAACTCATCGGCCAGGGATTTCTCCTGTCCTAAGTCATGAGCCTCAACCCGCCCTTCAAGGGTATCCATTTTACGTTCCAGATGTTCAAATTGGAGCATGGCATCATCAACACGACCATCACTCAGCTTGCCCCGAACCTTGAGGCGATTGTTAGCTGTTTGCCAGCGCATATCAAGAGATTTTTTTCTCGCTTTGGCTTCGGTTAGTTTCGTTTGTAACTGACCAATATCGTTATTGAGCCCTTCCAGTTGGTCTTCTATGATACCCGATTCTTTTTCCAGCTGCTCGATCGCAGCCTGAATGCGGGATTTTTCGGCCAGAGCAGCCCGAGCCAGATCTTCCCGATCCTTTTTGATGGCGAGTTCAGCTTTTTGCTCCCACTGTGTTGATTCCTTTTGCAGCCGGTCGAGTTGACGGCGTAACGTTTTTTGCTCGGCAATAGTTTTTGCTGCATTAGTCCGCACCTCAACCATTGTATCTTCCATTTCCTGGATGACCAGGCGGATAATTTTTTCAGGATCTTCAGCATGCTCAAGCATGGCGTTGATATTGGAATGGATGATGTCGTTAAAACGGGAAAAAATACTCATAGTAAGCTCCTTATGGCTTATACCTGAATCCGTGAGTACCCGGCGGAGAATTGCGCAAGCCATTGAATTACCTAAGCGTCCAAAAAATCACCACTGAACCTTTGGGTGGAGCTAAGATTTTTTGAATCTCTTATTCAATCCAAGCGCTTACACTCTTCACCCAGCGCTTACTCACGGATCCAGGTTATGAATTGAAATGTTTAAGTTGCCTCTTTTGTATATCAGGAACTGTGCCAATTGAATTGTTTCATCCTAACACATTGGTTTAACGGGTATTTCAGTAAAAATCCCCGATTTGACAAGAAGCCAATGAATGGTTAAAATAAACAATAAATCGTTAAAAATACTAAAAAGTGGTAAATATGCCTATGCAAGATAGTTCCGTTCCCAATATTATTGGAGAATCATTCACCATCCAAAAGGTCCTTGAGCAAGCGTCTCTGCTTGCCGATATCCGACGCCCGGTTCTGGTTGTCGGCGAACGGGGGACCGGGAAGGAGCTGATTACCCAACGACTTCACTATTTATCCAATCGCTGGGAACACCCTTTCATCACGCTCAACTGTGCGGCTCTAACTGAAACGCTGCTTGAAAGTGAACTGTTTGGCCATGAACCGGGTTCGTTTACCGGGGCTTCCCGTTTGCATAAGGGGCATTTTGAAGAGGTTGGCAGAGGGACGCTGTTTTTTGATGAAATCGCCTCGATGTCACCGAGACTTCAGGAAAAAATTCTCCGGGTTATCGAATATGGGGGATTTTCCCGGATTGGTAGCAGTAAGACGTTGCGCACCGAAGCACGTATCATTGGAGCGGCAAATCAGGATTTACCGCAACTTGCCGCAGCCGGGCACTTTCGACACGATCTGCTCGATCGCCTCGCTTTTGACGTGATTACCCTTCCACCACTCCGGGCACGAAAAGAAGATATCGAACTGCTTGCAAATTCTTTTGGACTCAATATAACGAAAGAGCTGCGGCGCTCATTTTTCTCCGGTTTTACTTCCGAAGCTATCGACAAACTGATCGCCTATTCTTGGCCGGGCAATGTCCGGGAATTAAAAAATGTGGTTGAACGTTCGGTTTATCACTCCGCCCCTGAAAGCCCGGTTGAACATATTATTTTCGATCCTTTTGCTTCACCTTATCGATCTTTACCGGCGGAGCCGATGGATAATGAACCTTCTTCTTTCGTCCAATCCGAGCGACAAATCAACAGAGATATGCAGGTCACCTCTTTACCGGATAATTTTAAGGTGTTTATCGAGACTATCGAGAAAGAGGTTCTTCACAAGGCCCTCTCCGCCAATCAGTTTCATCAACGTCGTACCGCAGAATCCCTTGGCCTCAGTTATCATCAGCTGCGTGGCTATCTTAAAAAGTATCATTTGAATGAGAAACAGTGATAAGGCTTTGCAGGTTTCTTCACCCGCGTGACCTATGCAGATGAAGTGAATAGTCAGATACGGTTTTTCCTGGACGAGATTGTGTCCTTGCCTCCGAACAAAGATCTTTTTTTGCCCTATGAGTCTATGACAAAACAATTTGAGCTGCTCGCCCCCGGTGGCGATATGGAATCAATAAAGGCTGCCATTGTAGCAGGGGCTGACGCGGTTTATTGTGGCCTTGGTCATTTTAACGCTCGCAACCGTGCCACCAATATTGAGATTGGCGACCTGAATCAAGTTTTGCATCTTGCTCATGCTCATCAGTGCAAGGTGTTTTTGACCATCAACATTCTTATCATCGAAAATGAGTTTAAATCTCTCATCAATTTATTGAACAAACTGGTGAATACCACTCTCGATGGTGTCATTGTTCAAGATTTAGGCTTGCTCCATCTCCTTGCAATTCATTTCAAGGGCCTTGAGGTTCACGCTTCAACACAACTCACCACCCATAATGCGGGGCAAATTCAGTTTTTAGCTCAGTTAGCTGTTAAGCGGGTCAATCTCTGCCGCGAACTGAATATTGAAGAAATTAAAGCGCTAGTTGATGTGGGTCATAAGCGGGGAATCTCCATTGAGGTCTTCGTGCATGGTTCTTACTGTATCGCTTTTTCGGGAATCTGCTATCTAAGTTCTGTCCTCGAAGGGAAGTCGGGCAATCGCGGCCGTTGTAGTCAGCACTGTCGAGATGCTTTTC
>JAOZOH010000202.1 GCA_029933365.1 Desulfuromusa sp.
CCATCCACTTGCCGACAGTTTCACGGTTAACAGTTGATATGATCGGCTCAGGGGCCTTAATTATAACCTTTTGCCATGAGGAATGAATATGCTGCCTTTTAAATTGTCTTTCAATAAGCTCCCCGGGCAGATGTCGAGCCAGACCTGACCAGGTAACTCCTCCAGCACATATTTTGGGGCCAATGGTTTTGTTTCGTTCAAGAATAAGAACATCCTTGCCTGCTTTGGCCAGGTGAGTGGCGCACGTAAGCCCTCCAGGTCCTGCTCCTATAATAATTGTGTGGAAATGTTTTTGAGTCATCATATAGGTGGAATTTAACGTATAGTGGGGCTGAGGCAAAGATTTTATTTTGAACGTAATTATATTTTCCTCTTATGTAAATGTAGACATGTCGGAACGTGAATTTCTCCTTCCACCATAATAAAAATGGGGTATTGTGCGTCAGTAAAACCCACCATTTTTATGTTTTAGGCGGTTTTTGTCTAAATAGCGATTATTTTTAATTTTTCTGTGTCCAAATATTGACACATTATAGAAATTATATTATTATCCGCTCATATTTTACTTTTCGCTGATTTCGTGTCAAAATTTTTACTTGAAATGGATTTTATAAGTATGGCCACTAAGAGTGGATTCGGGGGAATGATCGGGCGTTCTTCGCAAATGCTGGAACTTTTTGAATTGATTTCCTGCGTTGCTGAAGACGGTGAGAGCACAGTTCTAATCCAGGGTCAAAGTGGAACAGGAAAAGAGCTGATAGCTCGGGCAATTCATGACAAAAGTCTCCGTAAGTCTTCCCATTTCGTTCCGGTTAATTGCGCTGCAATCCCTGATGAACTGCTGGAAAGTGAACTGTTCGGTTATGTTAAAGGTGCTTTTACTGGGGCCCAACAGTCAAAAATTGGCCGGGTTCAGTTTGCTGATGGTGGCACTCTGTTTCTGGATGAAATTGGGGACATGAAACCGAATCTGCAGGCTAAATTGTTGCGGGTTCTGCAAGAGCGAGAAGTTGAGCAGGTTGGGGGAGTTAAGCCGACCAAAGTTGATGTCCGGGTCATTGCGGCAACCCATCAAAACCTGGAAGAGCTGGTTGTTGAGGGAAGGTTTCGTGAGGATCTGTATTATCGACTTGCAGTCATTCCTCTGATTGCTCCACCGCTGTGTGAGCGGCAGGCTGATATAGGGTTGTTGATAGACTCTTTTATTGAGCGTTTCAGTCGGCGAAAAACTGACCGGCGGACAACGATCGATCCCGTTGCGATGAAAAGCTTACAGGCTTATGGCTGGCCAGGCAATGTCCGGGAGTTGGAAAACCTGATGCAGCGGTTGGTCATTTTACATCGGGGGAAGCGGATTACCTTAAAGGAATTACCTGAAAAATATCGCTGTGTCGATTTGCCGGCTGATGAGGTTGATTCCACAGGAAATGGGTCAGATATTTCCTCGGCACCCCCAGAAGTTGAATGGTCTGATGAGGGGCTGGATTTCAATGGTTTGATCAGTGAGTTTGAGGATCGTCTGATTCTTCAGGCTCTGAGTCGGACCGGGGGAAATAAAAAAGAAGCGGCACAAATGCTTAATTTGAAGAGAACAACTTTAATTGAAAAGATAAAGAAGAAAAGCCTGCCGGTATAGAGCATTGCCCTCTCCTGATTATCCGGCGACAGACCCTAAGCATGATTGCAGTAAACTTGGGACTGTCCCCAGTCCCATCGGGGGCTGTCCCGGAAGTTTACGATCCACGAAGAACTATGGTGGTTCGCGGCACAAAAGCCTGGGACAGCCCCCATACGGGGACAGTCTCGGTTTTGCTGGTGTCTGCTCTTAAACTTAGTGCCATTCAGGACAGACCTGAGGTCAGTTTCCCCTCTACAACGTACGTTTCAAATAGAAATTAGCTGGCTTTCTTGAAGTGGCGGGTTGCCTTGTCCTGAATCTCATCACTGCTGGCGGGCATAATCAGAATGTCTTTTGCGCCATATTTGACGGCTCTCAATACTGCAGAACGGGTCCACTCAGGACCGGCAAAAATGATTGGTGGTAGTGGTCGACCTGCTGACTGTAACTTGATTGCAGAAGCAAATCCCTTTTCTCCAACCTGCTCCATAATCAGAATAATCCCGAGAATTTTATGCTGTTGAAACAGCTCCTTCACTTCATCTTGAAAAGTTAAAACCTGACACTCATACTCGGCAGAAGATAGAATTTCAACAAATGGGTCAGCGTCAGTTTTTTGGTCACTGATCAGCAGTACGATCGGGGGTCCAGCGGGTTCCGGCATTGCCTGAGATGTGGTTGCTGCTGGAGTCGTTTCTTTGCTGGTAGCGCTTTCTGTCGCAGATGTTGTTGTTTCTGCTGCGGATTCGGGTGCTGGTGGACCTCCCCACTCACCGGGAGCTGGTTCATTCGTTTCCGTTGCACTGGAAGCCGAGGATGATGAGGTTTCTTGGGTGGCAACTGTTGCTGCTTGCCCCTGAACTGTATTGGTAGCCGATTCGTTTTCAAGATCGAAAATTTCTGCAGGGAAAACCAGCAGTATCCGGTGCAACTCATGATCTTCCATCTGTACTGCAAATGAAGCCAGATAGTAATTACCTTCTGGAAACGGTTGCTCAGAAGCCGGGTCAATTTTGGTGGGAACAATTGTTTCTGAGTCTGTTTTGATAAAACGGAGCTGTTTCGGGTAGCGATCCAGAAAAACCTGGGTCAGACTGCCTGAAAGAATATTAGCGATTTCACCGTAGGCATCTTCGATATCACCATCAAATTGCCCAGTCTGTTTTTGTTCCTGGATCTGATCTGCCGGAAGCATGATCAGGGTGCCTCCAAGAACAACAGCATCAGGAACCTGGGCAATCATAAAGCCCAGGCCTTCTCGATCTCCAGTGACCTGCATATGGGTTAAAATTGACTTTTCAACACAATGGTTGGAAAATAAGTCAGATTTGCTGGTCATCACCAGTTGAATGTCATCACATTTCAGGGATTGACCCAGCAATGCGCCAATTTCTTCGCCAACTTGCCCAATTGTTGCATTAAAGACAACATCGGTTAATTTCTTGGCGTCGGCAAAGGCGGGTTTTTTTTCTGCAGGTGGCGCCGGTTCAGGCTCGGGTGTTGCTTCATTCTTTTTCGCAACTGCTTCAGGTTCTGGCGCCGCCTCGGTTGTTTGTGGCTCTGTTGTCTCTTCAGCGACTTCTGGCGACTCGGCTGTCTCTTCTTCGAGCTCAAAAATTGCTGCAGGGACAACAAGTTCCAACAGACCAAGATCTTTGTCACCAATCTGCATATTGCAGCTGGTCGTATGGTAATTTCCCGGAGGGAAAGGTTGATCGCTGGCAGGATCGATTTTTGTCGGGATCAGTTCCTCAACGGTTTTTTTTATGAAGCGGAGATTTTTTGTATATTTATCAACAAATGCCTGAGTGAAAACGCCAGCAATAATATTGGCGACTTCACCAAAGGCATCCTCCATTTCACCATCAAGCTTTTCGTTTTGGGCGCTCTCCTCAATAACGTCTTCGGGGAGCATGATTAAGGTGCCGCCAAGGATAGCGGCGGAGGAGATTCGACTGAGCAGGTAGCAGTCGCCTTGACGATCACCCTCAACCGTCATTCGGGTCAGGGCCGTTTTATGGCGATCAAGATTGCTGAAAAGGTCTTCTTTGGTGGTGAGATTGAGCTGAATGTCAGAACATGTCAGCTCTTGTCCCAGCAGGGTGCTTATTTCTCCAGCCAGGTTTTCCATGCCTGACTTACAGACGACATCAACTATAGCCCGCTGATCCAAAATAGCCTCTTTGCTGAAAGTTAATTGAGATTATACTTCATCTCGATAAAAAACTGTCCCTGCTCAACACTGAATGGAATAATAACCCGATTACTTCTTGTTGAAGAAGCAATTGTATATGATTTTCCCGATATTGCGGTTGGGATTGCCAGTTCCAGATCTATATTTTCAGCGGCAAATTTTTCTTTTAGCCCTCCGGCGACCATATTGGCAATTTCACCGAGGGCATCTTTAACATCAGTATCAATTTCTTCAATCTCCATCCCCAGCATTGCTCCGGTGATTGCCAGACCTACAGCTTCCGGGCAATGAATTCCAAGCATGGCAGAAAATCCACCGGTCAGACCGATCATTGCTGAAATATGACAACCGAGAGCCTGTTTGCCCTGTTCCAATGGAGCTTCGG
>JAOZOH010000203.1 GCA_029933365.1 Desulfuromusa sp.
TGATAGAGGATGAAGGTGTGCCGCTGTATGGGTGATTATCTTTTGCGAATTGAAGTTATGCCATGTTGTGTGTGAATCCCGCTTAGTTACCACCTCCCTTTAGACCGCTCAATATCCCCCTAAGAAAACTGCCCTGGTTGCTTTTCTTGATTTGGATGATTGATGATATTCCTGGTGCTGGACAATGCTCTGTGGAGCTTAAACGGGGTGTTTTGGGTGGGGTATGACCGGAGAAAGAAGTAAGCAGGAAATTCAGTTGGTCTATAACGCAGATGTTATAACCGGACGATATAATAATATGAAAATCCGGGGCTTGAGCCTTGTAGGTGAGATTACTGTATTTTTTTTGTTTTTATATGAAAGCATCTACATCTAGTTCTTAACGACCGCGAGATTATAGCCAGGCATTATAACCACGAATTATACCCGCGAGATAATAACCGCGTCCCAATAACCAAGAATTAAATTCCCTAGATTTTAAGAAATTAAAACTAAAAAAAATTCAGTTAAAAAAAGAGAAGGGGAGAACGTCAGTTCTAACCCTTTCTCGCATAATATTACATATTATTATCATGCGTTTTCAGAGATCGTTGTAAACAAAGGGATTGCTGGCGATTTCGTTATGCTCTACCCCCACCCTTTTTATGCTCTACCCCCACCTTCTTTATGTTCTACCCCCACCTTTTGCCGTTTTTTAAGGACGAACTTTTTCTCATTTCTTCCATCAGTGAACGTGTAAGAAGCCAATATTTTGCTGGTTATAAGCGGTTCTATCGCATTGGTTTTGATCATACTAATAAGCGCGGTATTGTTCGTGTAGGTATAACCCAGTGCTTGGACCATATTGCTGAGATTCATAGATACCTGGGGGTAGTTGTTGTTGAGTATAAAGCGACGATAGAGAATTTGAGCCGGTTGAGGCAGGTGGTAAGTTATGGCAGGAATAAAATCATAATTTTTCACTCGCAGGTTGTGAAGAAACAATTGGGCGAGTAGGGTATCGAACCGGATTTTATAGGTTTTGTTGTTATGGCCACTGATAGATCCAATCGTAAAAAAAGAACTAAAATCATTCATGCTGTAGATGTATTCACCTTTTTTGCCGTTTTTATGAAACGGAAGCCTTACGGGATAATTCAACTTGAACGTGGAGGAAGCGACTTGCTGTAACAGATGACAAATATTTTTTGATTTGATGGTAAGGCTGGAATACTGGCGAAATTGCTTGTCAGAGACCGTGATCGTGAAAATTTCATTTTTCAGTGCAATGTCATGCTCATTTTGAAAAAGAGGTTGATCGTTTTTAGGCAGTTTGTTTTCTCCCAGTTGCAGCATATATTCATAGCCTACGATATCAAGGACCATGAAGTGCCTGGCAGACCAATTTTGTTGGGGGATATTTGCTTGTTGATGACCATACTTGTTTTCCCATGCAGTGAATCCATCCTTGTTACGGTTATGGCGTGAGGTTGGACGTATCGCTTTGCCAGCAGAACGCTCTGCTATATTTTTCCATTCACTATCAGTTGGCTGCATACGAGATAATACTTTGCCCATCGAAATGATCAATTTCTGGTAATCTATATTATCCCGCAGCAGCTCCTTCATATTTTTCAACTGGTTGAAATCGTCTTGTAATGATGCAAAGTCCACATGTGCATATTTCGGGGCAGGAATCGTATTATAACGTTCCCTGATGCGGGTCAAAGCCGTTAAGGCCTTATCGTAAGCCACGGTTGTTACCGTTCAACAACCAGCATTTTTTGAGTGTTGATGTTCAAGGGAATCCGGCACAATTTACCTGTCCCTCGTTTGGCTTTTAAGATCACCAGGTCAATATTGCCAGAATAACGAATGGCACTTTCCCAGTTTTGAATCAGCTTGTATTCACCATTTTTTTCTTCAAACGATGCCAGGATACCCAGCCAGGAAGCACTGTACTCCAAGCCGCCAGATTCTTTAAATGATGCCATGCCAATACTTTGGCCAGCACGATAGGACTCTCGGTTAATTTCAGAGATAGCAAAAACCGGCAGATTGTATTTTTTGGCTAATTCATCCAGCTGTTTGGTTATTTCATCTATGCGCATCCTTTCATCTGCGGTTTTTTTCTTGGTGATCAGTCTTTTCAAATAATCGATGAAGATAACCGGCGGTTTGTGGTGCTTTTTGATGATCTGTTCAACCAACGTAGACCACAGTTCAATTTCATAATTTTCACTTGGCAGATACTTGTTTTTTATAATGGACTGCAATGCACCAGAATTTTTGTAAATTGAGGACAATATGTTTTGGCTGATGCCATTGTTATTGATAACTTCCATCTTATAGTTGCTGAAGCGGGCCAGAGTCCGGTTGTTGAGTTCCATCGGTGAATCATCGTAAGAAAAAATCAAGACCGGGTGATCAGCGAGACAAATATTATCAGCAATACAGTTCACCACCGCTGTTTTGCCAGCAGAAGGCACACCACCAAGCAAATAGAGGCAACCGCCAACAAGGCCGCCACTTAGAGTGTCTTCTAAATTCAGCAGATTATTGCCAGCGAAAGGTACACGGCTTTTTTTCTGGCCATCGGCAATGATCCGGTTTTCGTTCCATAGAAACGATTCAATATCAATGGTAGGTGATTTTTGTTTTTCATGCTTGGCAATGTTTTTGACCATTTGAAGAATTTCTTTGTCCGCTAATGGTGGTCGGTTTTTCTTGTTCCAATCCGTCATTAAGGTTAGAACCTCAGTTTCATTCAAGCCTTTACCAAAGAAGTGTCCGGCAACTTTTATTCCCCAATCATGCCGTTCGCCATCATCACAGCCATGAGCAAAAATTTCTGCGAAAGAATCATGAATATGTGGTTCAGCAGTATTATTGTTACTCTGTGTTTGTTCAGCCTTGGCGGTATCTTTCTTTGTCCTGGCAAATTCAAAAATTTCATGGGGAAGTGCTATTGGTTTCTGTTCTAAAATACTGCGATTTTTCCATTCATATTTCATCCAGGAACCATGCACAGATGGGGGGGCTGCGACATATCCGCCTTCACCACGAATATCGATACCGAGCTTTTTATTGGCAGAATTTCTAACCTCAAAATCAGGGTAGCTGAAATACAAGTGATAGCCACGGCTTGTTTTGACAACTCCGGCCCCGTCAAACCAACCCTTATCATGAAACGTTTTCACCGCTTCGTCGGTATCAAGGTCAACGACCACCAGATTTGACAATTTGCCGGTGACGATGGCGATGTTGGCATCTTTGTCATGATCGAACCACGCTCTAACTTCATCTTTGCCAGCTATACGTTTCTGGTACTTAGCCCAGGATTTAATAGCTGGCCTTTTACACCAGGTAACGAACAGCTCTTCTTTTAATACTTCTTCGCTGACTGGTGGATCATCATATTTACAATCCTCGATTTTTTCTTCGAGTTCATCAAGGAAATTGGTCGGCAAAGAGTCCTCCAGCCTGGTTGGGCTCACAATAGGAATGATTGAAAAACCGGCATCACGATATTTCATTGCTATTTGAAAATTATTTTCCATGGTTAAGCTCCTTTCCTGCAAATAGAGAAATTTCAACAATAGTCATCTTTGACCCACCGCATGTATAACAGTGAAAAAATGTTGTTCCGTCCGGTAGTTCTGATATTGATCCAGCAGAGCCACAAGCAGCGCAGACGGGTACTGTGAGTGTTTTTTTGTCGATTTGTTTTGCCATAATTTTTTCCTCCAATAAAAAAGGGCGGCCAAATGAATGGCCACCCTTCCTCGGTTTTACCGATGGTTTAGGTGTTTATATTTTTTCTGCTCAACTAAATAATGTGCTTATTGTTTGTGATCACCTCCGTTTAATTAATGTAAATGCTATTGTTCATGCATTTGTTCTGTTTTTTAAAGACAGATGTAATATTGTAATTTGTTTTGTTGCATGTTAGGCTCCTAATAACCCGCGAAAATGCGGGTTGTTTTTAAGGTTAATTATGTCTCGAAAAATACTGGTTATTTGGCTATAATGAGACTAATAATTTTCTGCCAAAATTTTGCCATAAATCAAAAATAGCATTGGTAAAAACAGGTAAAATTAGGTAATACTAAGATAGCCAGTGGAGAGATAAGCTATTGAAATAATTAATCTTTTCTTACCATTTGTTACTTTTGTCTAATGATTTGACCCGACTTCGAATCCGTAGG
>JAOZOH010000067.1 GCA_029933365.1 Desulfuromusa sp.
GCAATAATCGGAATCGGGTTCATCTGACCATCAGCAACACCAGTCTGCAGAGCGGTGTAAACTTCTGACCAGGAAATTGCTGCTGGCTGACCACCCATAGCGGTGATGATCGCTTTGTGGGTATCAAGACCCATGGTACGGATTTTTACACCGGCCATATCGGCTGGAGTATGGATCGGACGCTTGGAGTTGGTAAGATGGAAGAAACCACCCGAATCACCAAAGCCGAGGGTGTGAAGACCGGTTCTCTTGTCAATATCAGCAGCCAGTTGAGCCCCGAATGGTCCGTCAAAAACTTCATAGGTTTTACTGATATTAGGAAATGCGAACGGGATATCAAGAACCCCGATCATCGGGTAAATCGATGCAAACCCACCGACAGAGTGGATCCCGGCCTGGATAACCCCCGCCTTGACCTGTTGCACAACATCCTTATCCTTGCCCAATTGACCACTGGGGAAGGTCTGAACCATGACCGAACCATTGGTTCCTGCTTCGACAAGGCTCTTGAAGACAGTCGCCATGGCGCCGGTCGGATTGTCGAATGGATCGTCTTTATTCAGATGGTGCATCTTGAGTGTTTTTGCAGCAACGGCGGTCCCGGTGATACTTACGACAGCAAAGAGAGCTATCATAAGAATAACTAACATCTGTTTTACAGCTTTCATCTGAGCCTCCTGATAGTTGTGGCAATCAGTGTCCTATCACGCATAAACTGTCGCATCTTGCTTGTTATTTTACGTGCCAACTGCGTTGTGACTTCCGCTGTATAGCTTTGGCTATACAGCGAAAATCACGCCTTGTTAACACGCAAAATTCCGGCGCAATCTTGCAACATTCCACGCATGACAGAACACTAGGTTGCCGTTTGTTGATAAAATCTTCGCCAAAAAAACAATCCCTCCAATAAGATAACATCGCATTTCAGCAGAACAAAATGGGATACCTCACAGTGACCGCAACGTGTAGATGTAAGCATCAACTTTGCATCCATCTTTGAGTTTCACCTTTGCCAGCACACGACGATAAGCTTCTCCTTCAAATGCATCAAGACTCGCCCATTGGCCTGATAGGTTCTCCGAAGTGAAAAGAAATCCTTCGACTTCCCCGCCATGCTCATCAAGATCGATGCCAGGATAACCCATTTCAGCGCCCCAACCTTCTTCTCGCAAGATCCCAGTTACAGTAGCGGTTTCCCATGAACCTCCAATAGCATCAAGCATATGTTCATTTGGACGATCCGGAGCTAGAGTCCCGTAAACAAATAGTTTTTCTATCACTGTTTCTCCAAGAACAACTAACAAGTAAAACTATAGTAGCAATCTCGGGATAAACATCGTTAGGTCATCCCAGAATGCCACCAGAAAGAGTACTGCTACTTCTACAATCAAGAATGGAATCAGCGCGTAACTTATCTTCTCTATTCTCTCCCCGGTGACCGATGACATCACGAATAAACAAGCGCCAACGGGTGGAGTCATAAGAGAAATATTCAGAGCCAGAACAATCATAATCCCTGCGTGGACAGGATCCATTCCGATGGTTGCTGTCAACGGTCCGAGTACCGGCGCCAGAATAATCAATGCGGCATTGATGTCCATGAACATGCCCACCGCCAGTAGCAGCAGCAAGATCAACCCAACAACCACATTAGGATTATTGGAGATAAATAAGATAAATGCCGCAATTTTCTGCGGGATCTGCATAAAGGTCATCCACCAGCTTAAAATAGAAGCACTGGCGATGATCAGAAAAACGATACCGGTAATGCGAGCTGTCCGGATCAACATTTCAACGATGTCAGAGAATGTCAGTGCCCGATAGACAAAAAGACTGATAAACAGAGCGTAGAACACCGCAATGGCTGCCGCTTCGGTCGGTGTAACAACTCCGGTCAAAATTCCGCCGAGGATAATCACCGGCATCAGGATGGCAAGAAAGCTTGATTTAAACGCCCAAAAAATCCGCACCAAACTGAAGCGGTGTTCACTTTTTGGCAGATTCAGCCGTCGACCAAGAGCTGCAATAACAGCCATACACAGTACACAGATCAGTAACCCCGGAAGGATTCCTGCGGCAAACAGCCCGGCAATGGAAACCCCCATCAGCGAACCGTAGATAACCATCAGATTTGACGGCGGTATGGTCGGTCCAATAATTGATCCGGCAACTGTCACGGCACAGGAAAAAGGACGTTTATAACCTTCCTTCACCATAGCCGGGACGAGAGTATTGCCAAAGGCAGCAGTATCGGCCACAGCAGCCCCGGTCATACCGGCAAAGAGAACTGAAGCAATCATGTTCGAATGTGCCAGACCACCCCGCAGATATCCCACCAGGGCATCGGCAAAGGCTGCCAGCTTTTGTGTAATACCCGAGCGATTCATAATCTCACCGGCGAGGATGAAAAATGGCATTGCCATGAAAGTAAAAAGATCCAGCCCCTCAAAATAGCGTTTAGGAGCCATCATCAAAAAGTTTTCCCCACCAATCTGTACCAGACCTGCGACTCCGGCAACCCCCAGAGTCACACCGATAGGCAGTCCGATCAAAATAAAGAAGAAAAAAATCAGCAGAACCAGGATCATGACCTTCTCCTATTTGCTCATCGGTGCAGCAATTGATTCCTGCCCCCGAATCATTGCGGCAAAAATCTGAAAAGCGGTCAGAGCAGAAGAAACAGGAACTGCCGCAAAAGGAACCACCATAGTAATCCCAAAAATAGTTGCATATTGCCCAAGCCCCGCCTGGGTCATGCCGATACCGTACCAGGCTAAAAATGCGAAAAAAGAAAAACTGACCAGATCGAGACAAATCATCAGAACACGAGCCCCCTTTGCAGGAAGAAACCGTCTGACAATATCCAGGCCGATATGTTCCCGATAAAAAGCGCCGCAGGAAATTGCCAGCAAAGCCGCCCAGATCATCACGTAGCGGGAAAACTCTTCGGTCCAGGTATATCCCAAATGGAGAAAGTAGCGCTCAACCACTTCGAACCAGATAACAACCACCATAATTCCGACCAGCAGAGCGCAGATACGTTCGACAAACCAGTTCACTTTCTGAGCGATCTTATGTAACAAGGACTGATGCTTTTCTTCCATTCAAAAACTCCTCAGAAAAATCTCCTGCTCAGCAAACGATATGAGTTCCATATTTTTTCTCTACTGCCTCAACAAGATTCTCTGCAGACGTGATAATAACCCGCTTACCCCCACCGACCAGAAAATTGATCGCCGCCTGGACTTTTGGTCCCATACTCCCAGTGGCAAATTGTCCCTGCTGCAGATAGTGTTTTGCCTCAGCAACCGTTATGACCTCTAGAGCTTTCTGGGTAGGCTGATTGAAATCGAGATAAACATTATCGACAGCAGTTAAAATAATCAGCATATCAGCAGAAAGTTCATTGGCAAGTAAAGCCGAAGAGAGGTCTTTATCAATGACCGCATTAACTCCCGAGAGTTGCCCCTGCGAATCCGCAACCACAGGAATACCGCCACCCCCGGAGGCAATCACACAAATACCAGCATCGAGCAAACTTTGAATTGCTGCAACCTCAACCACCCGCTGTGGTTGCGGAGAGGGAACAACCCGGCGATAGCCGTTGCCATCCTGAAAAACAATATCCCAATCGGGATGTTTCTGGCGCAGGGCGGTGATCTTTGCTTCGGGATAGAAGACGCCGATCGGTTTGGTTGGATGGGTGAATGAAGGGTCTGCAGCATCCACTTCAACCATCGTCACCAAGGTTGCAGCACTCTTTTTGATTCCCTTATTGATTAAAGCATTGTGCAATGATTCCTGAAGTTGATAACCAATCGCTCCTTGAGTGTCAGCCACACAATTTTTCAAGGGGACAAAATGCAATTCACCTGCCTCAAAAGCAAGTTCGGAACGCCGCAGGATAAATCCGACTTGCGGACCGTTGCCGTGAGTTAAAACAACTTCATGGCCAAGGGCGATAAAATTGGCAATATAAGACGCCGTTTCTTGAGCAGACTTCAACTGATCGTGAATTTCTAAATGCTCATTGTCCTTGATCAGTGCATTTCCACCTATGGCAACAACGACACGTTTTGTCTCCAATGCCATACCAGCTTCCTCAGCATAAAATTCAGTTTATTCGGCATACTTTTCTACGTAAAGTGCAGGAATCGCGGCATACATGGCCGCAGCCTTGACCAACTCTTCCTTCCAGGTGATCTCGTTCGGGGCATGGGCCTGATCTTCATGACCGGGACCGAACCCGATACAGGGGATATTGTAACGACCCATAATGGAGACACCATTAGTTGAAAAAGTCCATTTATCGACAACAGGAGTTTCATCAAATAAAGCAGTATAAGAGGCTACCAAGGTCTGGCAAGCGGCATGTTCTTCATCCAACACCCAGCAGGGAAAATAACATTCAGTCGGATAAACCAAACCAGTATAGGAAGGGCGATCATAATCGTACATGGTGACTTTCCCTCCGGCTTTTTTCACTGCGGGAAGTTGGCGGATTTCTTCCAAAGCACCCTCCCAGGTTTCACCATAGGTCAGACGCCGATCAATTGAAATGGAGCAGCCATCAGCAACTGCACAGCGGGATGGAGAAGTAAAAAAGACCTCAGAAACAGTCAGAGAACCCTTCCCGAGAAACGCATCATCTTTTAAACGCAGGTGCAATTCCTGGAGTTCCGTCAGGATGGGAGCCATCTTGAAAATCGCATTATCACCACGTTCGGGTGCAGACCCATGGGAACTGATACCAGCAACATCAACCCGGATTTCCATCCGCCCCCGCTGACCTCGGTAGACACCCAGGGAGGTCGGCTCAGTTGAGACGACAAATTCAGGCCGGATCTTACTTTCTTCAATAATGTATTGCCAGCAAAGGCCATCACAATCCTCTTCCTGAACCGTTCCGGTTACCAGCAGTGTATAATCGCCATCCAATCCCAGGTCTTTGATAATCTTTGCGGCGTAGACCATCGACGCCATACCGCCTTCCTGATCACTGGTTCCTCGGCCGAAAATAATTTCATCATCCTCATATCCGCTATAGGGATCATGCTCCCAATTGTCACGATTGCCGATACCAACCGTATCAACATGAGCATCCATAGCAATCAGATGTTTCCCGTGGCCGATATAACCAAGAATATTGCCCATTGGATCGATCTCAATCCGGTCGAAGCCGACCGTTTCCATCTCTTCTTTGATCCGCTGGATAACTTTTTTTTCATCAGAACTTTCACTGGGAATCGCAACCATATCCCGGAGAAATGCTGAGATCTGTGGCTGGTAAAATTCTGCTCTTTCAACAATTTTCTTATAATCAATAGACATGGGATAACTCCGTCAGATTTACGGGTGGAGAGAAATTGTAGCCAAATTATCAATGTTGGTTTTGGGCTCAATGCTTTTCAGGCGGCTCAAACTGCTTTGCCAGTTGGAGCGAATCATCGACTGGATTCGGACAAGGTCACCCGATCGCAATGCTTCAAGAATCAGCCGGTGCTCTGCGACAGAATCCTTGGCGCAAGCGGAACCTTCAAAATAGGTTACCTCCACACGCCGATATCTTATTTTGAGGTCTTGAAGGATGCTGATCAAATAATGATTATTGGAGCGTTCGATGTAGACATCATGAAATTGTGCATCAGCCCGGGACGCAGCAACCGGATCGCCATCATCCAGTGCTTTATCAAGAGTATTATTTATCGCTTCCATTTTCTTGAAATCGATTTCTGTCAGATTCTCAATCGCCTGGGCGACAGCCAATTCTTCCATAGTCCATAAAATAGGATAGATCAATTCTGGCTCTTCAATTGATATTTCCGCCACTCGCGTCCAACGATTTGCTGAAGATTCTACCAACTCTTTATCTTCCAGCCGTCTCAGGGCCTCGCGAACTGGAGTCCGACTGACCCCCATTTTTTCAGCCAGATCTTTATCCAGAATTTTCTCCCCGGGCCGCAGTTCACCCTCCATAATCCAGCCAAGTAGAGTATTATAAACTTCTTCTCGCATGCTGAAACGGTTGATCGGTTGGGAATTGGCAGGTATTGGCATACAGGGTATCTTTCAAAGAATTATGTTTCAGAGAAGAAAATTAACAGCTTGGCATTGTTTTAATGAATTGCCATATTGGATGTGATATATCAGTTGAAGGTTTTTGTCAAGAACCCATTGACCATATTATCCATTCAGCAACTGGTCAAATCGGGCGAGCCGAATGTGTTCTCTTATGTTGGGAAAATTGTCCCATATTTGAATATTTTTGTTCTAGACTGAATTTGCAGCTATCGCAGTACAGAATAGTCAATTTCTACTGGGTCTTCTCAAAGAGTGTACGTACTAATATTTAAAATTTTAGTATAAGTTCTTAGTTTTGTGGAGGAAATATTGAAAAAATACCGCATTCTTCCTATTCATGTCGGGGGTACGATCGCATCTGCTGAATCCCAAACTGGTTTCAAACCAAAACTCTCTTTTGCGAATTTACTGAGTAAAATTGACCAGGGGCTTACTGGAGATCGCCTCATAGCTCATGCTCAATCTCCTTTTGGCGAATTTGGAATTGACAGCGCTAGCATGCAGATACCACACATCCAGAAAATCGCTAAAACAATTTGTGACAGCTACAATCATCATGATTCGTTTATAATTACCCATGGGACAGACACGCTTGCCTACACCGCGAGCATGCTCGCCTTCATGTTACAGGGAATCCAGAAACCGGTCATCGTCACGGGTGCCCAAAAAACACTTGAAGACGAGGGCAGCGACGTGGTCGAAAACCTGGAAACAGCTTTGCTTGCAGCTTCAACAACCAATTGTGGAGTGTGGGTCGCATTCAACGGGAAAGTCATCAAGGCTGTCAAAACGACAAAAGTAGATATTGGCGTAAATTGTTTAGATGCCTTCGCTTCGAACCTCAAGGACGAAATTCAGATCTCTGACTTTCAACACAACGACAATGCCGTTAACAAAGGGCAATTAGAGGAGTTCAGTACGGAGACCTCCGAAGCGGTAGATATCTTCTGTCTAACCCACACGACAAATCCAATCTGGCTGGAAAACTATCTTGAAAATACAGATCTCAAAGCGCTCATTGTCCTCATTTACGGCATGAGCGGACACCGTCTAGAATTAATGGAAGTTCTTTCGCGCTGGGCCGACGACAACGCAGCTGTCGTTATCGCAAAAACACATTCGCCGTACGGCAGCACCGATTTGTCGAAATATGAATTGGGTGTCAAGGCCCTGAAAATGGGAATCATATCATCACTTGATATGACCCTGGAGAGTGTCTATGCCAAAACTTGCCAACTGCTGACCAAGAACGACGATCTTCAAGACTTTCGCAGACAGTTTTACTCAAATTTCTGTGGAGAACTTGATGAAGCAAGTGTGCAAAAATTCAGAGAAAAATCCGATTATTGGCTCTCCACTCCCTAAAGATTTTTTTCTCCAACAATTCGTTGTTCTGATAATGAAGGAGAAAATTTGCAACTTGACTTGTTTTATCAACATCTCCGTGTACAATACTGTTTTATAGCAATTGGCTTCAAGGGAGATATAAATCAGCCCCCAATATCATTACTTTTCATTGTCCCGCTCAATTACTGCGGGATACAACTAGAAACAGGAGGTAACATCATGAAAAAACTGGTCATATTGATTCTTGCAAGTTTATTGATTTTTATGTCTGGGGCAGCTTTTGCCGAAAAGTTGTATGTCGGTACTGATACTGCTTTTGTCCCTTTTGAATATAAAGGCAAGGATGGTAAATACACAGGCTTTGATATCGACCTGTGGGCAGAGATTGCAAAACGTATCGGCGTTGAATATGAACTGAAGCCGATGGATTTTAATGGTCTGATTCCCGGCTTGACGACCGGCAATCTGGATGTTGCCCTGGCAGCGATATTTATCAAATCAGCTCGGGAAGAAAAAATCGACTTTTCACACCCCTACTTTAGAGCTGGTCTGAAGATGATGGTTCCTGTCGGAACGACTGACATCAAGGTTCCTGCCGATTTGAAGGGGAAAGTTGTCGCCGTAAAACTTGGAACAGCAACAGTCGAATACGTCGAGACCCTCGGCGCAAAGAAAGTTGTCAAGTTTCCAAATATCGACCAAGCCTATCTTGAAGTTGCCACTGGTGGTGCTGATGCAGCAATGCACGACACCCCGAATGTTCTTTATTACATCAAAACTGCCGGCAACGGCAAAGTTAAGGCAGTCGGTCCGGATGTCAAAGCGGCCCAGTACGGGATTGCCTTCCCTCAAGGGAGTGAATTGCGTGACAAAACAAATGTTGCACTTCTACAGATGATGGAAGATGGCGCTTATGCCAAACTGTACAGAAAATGGTTTAATGCAGACCCTGAATAGCCTGAAGGAAAATGCAAATTTACCGGTGTTGAAACATCAGTTTTAGTGCAGAAAAAGATCTATGCATTTAAGGATCCCTTCAGCACAACCCTGTGCGGGAGGGATTCTTTGTTTTAAACCCTTTCCGGCTAACAACCTTTATGGAAGAGTCAAATTATGGGTTTTGAATTTTCAGTCATTACCGAATCGCTGCCAGCTCTTCTGGCAGGGGCCAAACTGACTTGGATCATAACCATCCTGGGAATTGTCGGTGGTATGATCTGCGGTATTCTTGCTGGGTTGGGTCGAATCGCGGGAACAGAAGCACTCGGAGAAGAGCCGCACGGTATCTTCAAGCCGATCAGTGTTGCGATCCGCTATATCTCCAGCGGTTATGTAGAGACGATACGCGGTACCCCGATTATTGTTCAGGCGATGTTTCTCTATTTTGCTTTTCCCATGCTGGTCAAGGCGCTCATCGATATTGAACGCTTTCGGATCGAAGCTCTAACTGCCGCAGTTATTACCATTATCTTCAATGCGGGAGCCTATATTGCCGAAATTGTCCGTGGCTCGGTTATCTCTGTGAACAAAGGACTTCTGGAAGCTGGAATGTCGCTGGGAATCAGTCGCTTTCAACTGATCATGCATGTGATTGGGCCAATCGCTTTTCGCAGAATGATCCCTCCTCTCGGAAATCAGTTCATCATTAGCCTCAAAGACACCTCACTTTTTATTGTCATCGGGGTTGGTGAATTGACCCGGCAAGGCCAGGAAATTATGGCCAGTAATTTTAGAGCACTGGAAATCTGGCTGACTGTGGCCGTCATGTATTTGATCATGACAACCGTGCTGGCTATGTCATTACGACAGCTCGAGAGAAAGATGAAGATTTTCTAGTGTCGATTACATCCAAAAGAAAGACGAAAAAAGATGTCGAATATTATCGAACGAAAAAAGATGTCGAATATTATCGAACTAAAAAATGTCTGTAAATCATTTGGCGATACAGAAGTATTACACAATATCGATCTTTCTATTCAGGAAGGTGAGGTGGTTGTGGTCATCGGCCCGTCCGGGTCCGGAAAATCCACCTTGATCCGCTGTATCAACTGCCTGGAAATGATATCAAGCGGTGAATTGGTCGTTGACAGTATCAGAATCCCCGATGAGAGGGGACGGACACGTCAAATACGGCTTGAGGTCGGGATGGTTTTTCAGCAATTTAATCTTTTCCCACACATGACCGCACTTGAAAATGTCGCTTTTGGTCCTAGCAAAGCGAGGAAAATGAACAAGGCCAAAGCGACTGATATTGCCAGAGATCTGCTCGACAAAGTCGGCTTAGCTGAGTTTGAGAATAAGCTCCCAGGTCAGCTTTCTGGTGGACAGCAGCAACGGGTGGCCATTGCCAGAGCGTTGGCAGTCAGCCCTAAAGTTCTGTTGTTTGATGAACCGACTTCGGCTCTGGATCCCGAAATGATTGGTGAAGTTCTGGATGTTATGAAAAATATTGCCAAAAACAGTGGCATGACTATGGTTGTTGTTACTCATGAAATGGGATTTGCCGCCCAGGTTGGTGATCGACTGATTTTTATGGACGATGGCAGGATTGTTGAGGAAGGTAAGCCTGGCGAAGTGATGAAAAATCCCAAGTCGGAAAGGCTCAAGGACTTTTTAGGACATGTGAAGCACCACTAAGAGTAAACTTGTATCTCATCAAATTACTCAAAAACATTATAGAAGTTTGTTTGCGTGCGGCGATTAAAGATTAGCCGAGGTCTTGAACTTTATTACTCAAGGCAGCCTCAAGCAGCACATATTGAGATAAGAGAGAAGGTTCATATCTCCTTGGTGCCTCTACTGCCTTGCCAGACGTAAATTTGCAATCCGGGTTTCAAAATTGGAACGGAACGGATTGATATCCAAACCACCTCTCCGGGTATAGCGAGCATAGACGGTCAATTTTTCAGGTTGGCAGTAGCGCATCAGGTCAACAAAAATCCGCTCGACACACTGTTCGTGAAACTCATTGTGCTGCCGGAATGAGATCAGGTAGCGCAGCAGGGCTTCCGGGTCAATCTTGCTGCCACGATAACGAATCAGCACACTTCCCCAATCGGGTTGATTGGTCACCAGACAATTACTTTTAAGCAGATGGCTGTGCAACTCCTCTTCAACCTGCTGTTGTGGATCGGTGGAATTTTCCAGCAGCGAAGGATCGAGAGAATACTCTTCCACTTCAATATCCAATTTATCAATACACTGTCCAGGCAAGCTCTGAAGTTGTTCTGTAATGAACTGATCACTGTCGAGCAAGCGCACCCGAACCTTAGCCCCTGCCGTCTTGGATAAATCCTCAACCATCCTTTTTTCAACCTGTTCAAAGCCAGCGAGGCGGGTCTGGTTAAACGAGTTCAGGTAGAGCTTGAATGACTTCGACTCAATCAGGTTGGGAGATTCACAGGGGATATGAAATTCCCCCATCGCAACCACCGGCTTCCCTTTTAGGTTGAGCCAGGAGAGTTCAAAGGCATTCCAGATATCGTAGCCACCAAAGGGTAACGTTTTGGTTACACCAATCACATCCCGTTTGATCTGACGGGGAAATGGGCAGAGCAATTCAGGGTCATATTCGGTTTTGTATGGGGTTATTTTCCCCAACGGCAGAATCGGTTCAAAATCAGACATAGATACCTTTTAAAAAATTACAGTTAGCGCAAATAATATTACCACTTTTAAATAATTACTGTTATGATCCCCAGCTAAATCTGGTCAGAAAAAGATATCTAACCAGTCGAAGCATAAGTACTTTTTATTCCCCCGTCAACATGGAGAAACATTATGAAAGTTGGATTAGTTGGTTGGCGTGGCATGGTTGGTTCCGTGCTGATGCAACGGATGCTCGAAGAAAAGGACCTTGCCGAAGTCAAACCGCTGTTTTTTTCAACCTCCCAGGCCGGTCAGACAGCTCCCGACTTTGGCCAAGGGTCAGGAACACTGGAAGATGCAAAGGATATCACCAAACTGGCTGAGCAGGATGTTATTATCACCTGTCAGGGCGGAGATTACACCAAAGCGGTTCACCCCAAACTGCGCGGCAGTGGCTGGGATGGCTACTGGATCGATGCCGCTTCTACGCTACGCATGGATGATAATGCGGTCATTATTCTTGACCCGATCAACCGCGATGTCATCGATACCGCTTTAAAAAATGGCTGTAAGGATTTCATCGGTGGCAATTGCACCGTTAGTTTGATGCTGATGGCAATTGGCGGGTTGTTCAACGCCGGGCTGGTCGAATGGGTCAGTTCCATGACCTATCAAGCGGCTTCCGGTGCCGGAGCGCCAAATATGCGTGAACTGCTGACCCAAATGGGGAGCCTGAGGGATTGTGTTGCTGAAGAACTACAAAGCCCCGGCTCAGCGATTTTGGAAATTGACCAAAAGGTGACTGCAACCTTACGCAGCGATGAATTTCCTACAGCTGAATTTGGATTTCCTTTGGCAGGAAGTGTCCTTCCCTGGATTGATCGTGAAGTGGAAGATGGACAGAGTCGCGAAGAGTGGAAGGGGATTGCTGAAACCAACAAAATTCTTGGCAATCAAACCCCGACACCGATTGATGGAATCTGTGTTCGCATTGGTTCGATGCGCTGCCACAGCCAAGCATTAACCATCAAACTGAATAAGGATCTGCCCATTGCAGAAATTGAAACACTGATCAGTAACAGCAACCAATGGGTACAGCTGGTGCCAAACAAAAAAGCAGAGACGCTGGAACAATTGACTCCAGCTGCAGTTTCTGGAACCCTGGCAATTCCGGTTGGTCGAGTGCGAAAAATGCACATGGGGCCAGAATATCTCTCGGTTTTCACTTGTGGCGATCAGTTGCTCTGGGGAGCAGCGGAACCACTCCGACGGATGTTACGGATTCTTGCAGAAAAATAAATTTGTCCATTTTTGAAAAACAGCGCCCCCAATATTAGTTGGGGGCGCTGAGAAAAAATCTTAAAAAGAGTAAACTTTTCACGGTGGGGGGTCGAAATATAAAGAAAAGTACAGGATATCTACAATATGACAAAAGATATTATCAAACTGCTCATCCTGCTGGTCGTTGTTGCTGCCATTATTCTGGGAATTTATGTTCTGGGTAAATCGGTCGACAACAAAAGCAAATACCAACATCCCATCACTAAACCTGGCGGACACTGGTAAAACGTACCCGCGATTAGTCTTCAGCTTAATAGGTCTCTTCAATTTCCGGAAGATCCAACCCAAAGGCCTTGTGCAACACGCGCACTGCCAGCTCGGTATATTTTGCATCAACCACACAGGAAACCTTGATTTCACTGGTAGAAATCATCTGGATATTGATTCCTTCCTGTGATAAAGCTTCAAACATAGTGCTGGCCACACCGGCATGAGAGCGCATTCCCACCCCGATAATGGAGACTTTAGAAATCTCCATATCAGAGCTGATCCCCCGGGCATTGATTTTTTTCGCGACCCCTTCAACAATCTGCACCGCTTTTTTACAATCCCCTTTGGGAACAGTAAAAGTCATGTCGGTTGAACCCTGATGGGAAATATTCTGAATAATCATGTCCACAGTGATATCGTTCTCACTCAGAGGAGTAAAAATCTGAGCCGAGATACCTGGCTGATCCGGTACCCCAAAAATACTTATTTTTGCTTCGTCCTTGTTATAAGCTACACCTGAAACAAGTACAGTTTCCATCTCCTGATCCTCCTTCATTACCAGTGTTCCCTGACCATCGTGAAAACTGGAACGCACATGAATAACAACATTGTACTTCTTAGCGAATTCAACACTGCGAATTTGTAAAACTTTTGCCCCGAGAGATGCCATTTCGAGCATTTCATCATAGGATATTTTTTCAATTTTCTGTGCTTCGGGAACCATCCTTGGATCAGTTGTATAAACCCCATCAACATCAGTATAAATTTCACAAACATCGGCTTGCAAAGCAGCTGCGACAGCAACCGCTGAAGTATCAGAGCCCCCACGACCGAGGGTCGTGATATTCCCTTCGCCATCAGTTCCTTGAAATCCGGCAACAACAATAATTGTTCCCTGTTTCAAATCTTCACGGATGTTATTGTCAGCAATTCTCCGAATCCGCGCCTTGGCATGAGCGTTGTCGGTGATCATGGGGATTTGTGAGCCCAGATAACTTTTGGCGTTGTAGCCCATCGAATGCAGACACATCGACAAGAGTGCAATCGTCACCTGTTCACCCGTTGAGACCAGAACATCATATTCACGATCACTTGGAGATTCTGAAATTTCTGCCGCCAGAGCCACTAGACGATTTGTTTCCCCCGCCATTGCCGAGACAATAACCACGACGTCATTGCCATCATCAAAGGTTTTAGCAATCCGGCTGGCAACATTGCGGATCCGCTTCACAGATCCGACAGAAGTGCCACCATATTTTTGCACGACCAGAGCCATAACAATCCTCTTCCTCTAATTTGGAAAAAACCGACAGAGACATCCACCTGTCGGCACTTACGAACAATCAAAATTCCAAGAAGGTACTTTAATATCAGAAAACACAAAAACGGTCAAAAACTATTTCCGGCCAAGGGTGATGCACTCGCAAAAACGAATCCGATAGAGGTGGTTTGGATACAAAAAAGCCGATTGCGACAACAATCGGCTCAAAACTATCTCCAACCAACCCCCCTCAGAGGAAAATTATCCCCTCCGCTCTCCCCCTACAAAATGAGATTTTCCCATACCGCGAACCGGATCAAGACCAACTTTAGCCCAACCATCTGAACGCTCAAATTGATCAATCTGTTTTGACTTAATCAAGGTTCCAAGCAGTGCAGGGCTAATACTATCTTTGATTCCATTTTTATAAACCACATTGATTTGTGTATTCTGTCTGAAATACCCCATAGCCAAACCTCCCCGCTAACATAGCCTCACCTTCAAATAATAACTTAAACCTATGTAAATAGCAAGTTAAGGTAAGTAAAAATCTTCTATTTATTAATGAGTTAGAAGTTTTTATTCTCTTTATTTCCGGGTTCATTCAAGCCCGCAGCTATCGCAGACATAACCCGCTCGACAATCAACACATGGGTCGCTTTTTTATCCTCCAACTCAAAGAGGTCAGAAAAGTTGATGGGGGCACCAAAGTTGATACCTCCCTGTTGGCCAAAGCGCAGAAATTTCCAATGGTTGATTCCAGATAATGCCGTTGGGATGACAACCGGATGATGTTCATAAATCAACTTTCCAACGCCACGATTCCCCGGTCCTAGCGTTCCATCTCTATGCCGAGTTCCCTCCGGGAAAAGCATCACTTTTTGCGTCTGTAGCAAGTCCCCTAAATGCTTTCCTGCCCGGAGATCACGCCCACGTTTGACCGGGAAAGCCCCCCAGGAACGGTAAATTGCCCCAATCAGAGGGTTTTCAAACAGTTCTTCCTTAGCGGGAGCCCAGGTCATCTGCCAAGGATGATTTCTGAGGACTGCTGCCGGGATAAAGACCGTATCGTAACCGGAGATATGGTTTGCTGCGAGAAGCACTCCACCGCTGGCAGGAATATTTTCTGCCCCTACAACTTGAAATCGATTCAGAAAACTGGCATAAAAACTGACCACTAAGGTACTCATCGTCACCCACAAACGACGGATAAAAGAAACTTTCAATTACTAACTCCTTCAAATTTGTGACATTATAGATAAAAATGATAACTTAA
>JAOZOH010000204.1 GCA_029933365.1 Desulfuromusa sp.
CCGCTGTAGATCTTTCTTGCTTGGATTCATCATCCGTTTGCTGATGCCATCAATTTTCTGGATATCGTATTGACGCTTCTTGAGTACCAGTTTGTGCAGATGTGCAGTGCCAGCAGAATCAATCAGGGTCAAGGTCTGCTGGAGAGGAACATCCCGGCTGAAACCGATAATAAAAGTGCCATCCGGTGTTGTTTTAAGTGGCTGGCCGGCATAAATAACCTGCTCACCGGGGTCAATATGACCACGCAGAAGACCGCTCTGTATCGGGGTGTTCTCCAGACGAAGTGCAGCAAAACCGAAATTTGAAACGGTAATAAACAGACTGATAAAAATAAAAGCTAACAAGCAACGTCTCATATTAAATCTCTTATTTTGTAGTAATATTAAATTCAACCCGGCTGGCCGAACCATTTTTGGGCAATTGATAGATATCTGACTTCTTCAAAAAGAGCCGTGGTTTAATCTCCTCGTTATCAGTTGTCAGGGCATCACGTACCGCCATAGCTCGTGCTTTTGCCAAGTTCTGAATCTGTTCCTCTCCGACGACAATGTTGGCGAGTATCAGCTTTTCCATTTCTTCTGCTGGAAGTTTTTTCAATACCCCGATAAAGTTTCTGGGCCGGGGGAACTCTGCTTGTTCATAAACCAGCAACAGGATATCGGGATATTCTTCAGTACTGATCTGAATCTCCTCCTTGGTTTCTGGAGAATCTCCCTCCTCCGCCATTTTCTTCCATTTTGCATTGACCAACATTTGCCGGAATTGCTCTTGTCGATACCCTTCCGGATCTTTCTCCTTATCAACAAAACCACTGATTTCGAGAATTAATGCCGGTCGATTGACCAGCATTCCGGCTAGCTCAGTAAGTTTGGCCAATTGTGCACTATCAATTGTTGAGAGGCCACTGGCAAAAGTGATTCCAGTAAAATCTTCATCTCCGCCAAGCATCGAGGAGAGCAGTGAAAAGGGTGATGTTGCTGCTTTAACCACCAAGTTTTTAAGAACCGTAAAGATAACGCCGCCGACACTGAAATTAGGATCACTAAGATCTCCAGATAGCGGAATATCCAGATGAATTTCACCGTTACTATCTTTTAGCAGAGCGATAGCAAACGCAACCGGGAGGGAGGTTGCCTGATCACTTTCAACCGCTTTACCAAAGGAGAATTGATCAATCATAAGTTGGTTATCAGCTTTTATTATCTGATTCTCAATGTGGTAATTCAGATCGAGATAAAGTTTGCCTCTGTCGATAACATAGCCAAGGTAAGTTCCGGAGTAGGGAGTCAGCGGAGTCAGATCAATATCCTTGAAGCTGAGGGTCAGATCAGCGAATAAATTGCGACTTAAGGGGTTGATTTTCCCGGTAATTGTTAACGGAGAATGGTTTTCCAGCTGGCCACGCAAATCCACATCGGCTTGCATCTCTTCAGCAGAATTCAGCCCGGTGACCCGACCACCCAATGGATACATGGTTGTCGAAAAAATACTTGTCAGGTGCCGATCAACAAAAGAGACGGTTCCCCCCTGCAAAGTAAGGGCATCAATCCGGACCTCGGGGAGAGGCTCTGATTCCGCTGGGACTGTTTTTTCAGTGATAACGGTTTCAGTGATATCCGATGGTTTAGTTTTACCCTCTTTGGTCGCAGTTTTTAGGTCCGTTGCGGTTATGCTGGTCAGGTTGACTCGCCCGTCCCGCGTGATCTTGATATTTGCCAGATAGTCACTGAGGATGACATCTTTAACATGGAGCGAGAAAGGATCAAGTTTCCCTTTAATATCATTGAGTTCAAGGTTATTCCAGGTAAGAAGTTCACCATCACCGATAGGGTCACGCAGATCAAAGTTACTGATGTTGAGTTTTCCGGAGAAATCTCCATCGATTTCCCCCTGTTTCTGCCGGAGATTAATGGCCAGTGCAGAATAAAGTTTGCCACTTTTTAGCTCAATCTTGGCCACTTCCGGGGCAAATTTGTTTAAAGATACCAGCGGGAATGATTTGATAAGTGTTTTTGCCTGAAGTTGTAGGGGGGTATGAATGACTGTGCCATCAATTTTGATACTCCCTTTTTTTCTGACTTTTGCAGTCAGAGAAAATGGGCTTTTCTCGGCAGCGGGATAGCTGAGATTTTCTATATGAAAATTGAAATCACTGGTTTTGAAGTGTGGTTTTTTTGCCAAGGTGAGATCGGTCCAGAGTAATTTAAACTTTTGCAGATCAAAACTTTCAGCCCGGATTTTCCAGAGGTCGTTTGCCTTACTGTCTTCGGCAGCCGGCGTACTCCCAGCTGGTGGTTGTTCACGTAATAGTAGCAACGGTGAAAAACCACCATCAGCCAGTCGGGTTGCTTTGATATCCCCACGACTCAACTGAATCTTACCGAGGTTGATCTCTTGTTGTTGCAGGTTAAAAGAGGCTCCAGTAATACTTAAGGCTGATAAACTGAACTGATCTTCAGCGGAGAATGGAACCAGTAATTTGTCCAGAGTTAATTGTCCCTGTTCAACCTGAATATTACCCTTTTCGGTATAAACAATCTGCCCGCCAAGACCAAGAATACCTTCAATTGGAGCAGTCAACACCTCTTGCAGATAGGGGTAATAGGGTTTCAATGGCAGGGCATCAGCCGTAAGCTGTAAATCTGCGGTGACCGGATTGAGCCCCAGTTCACCGTTAATCGCTACAGAGAAATTACGTTCCGTCTGCAGTTTCAAGGTTGTGGCAGTTTTTTCATCCCGGTGAGTTGACAGATTATTTAGTTCCAGATTGGTCAGTTGGATCTCTTCGGCAACTCCCCCTGGAACAAAATCATCACGGTAATGGACCTGACCATCAATTAAAGCCAGTTTTTTAATTGTCAACCGGGGCAGATTTCCTCCCTCCCCATCTTCCTGAGTAACCACTTCCTGATCAGCAGCGGTCGTTTTCTGCTGCGGAAAAATCCGTTGAAAATTCCAATCTCCGGAGCTGTCTCGATCGACATAAACCTGGGGATCATGAATCTCCAGAGATGATAAATTGAAATCCTGAGAAAAAATCTCGGCCTGATCCAGATTCAGAATCAAACTTGACATACGGAACAACTCACGGCCGTCCAATTCACGCAGATCGATATCAGAAAGGGCAAGTTTCCCATCAAGCAGTAATTTTGGCCCGTTATCTTTAGAGACCAGGTAAGAGAGATTGACCTCAAAATCAAGATTTCCCTCCTTGACTGCCAAAGGAAGAGAGACCGGAGAACGGTCTGCATAATAGGCAAGGTTCACCCCATCAAAACGCAAAAACAGTTTTGTTTCGTGTGAATCTTTAAATGGTTTCAGCTCTCCAGTCACATTGACTTCTGCATCATTCAACAGCATGGACAGTTTTGGCTCAACGTAGTTTTCAACCAGGTAGGGAATATTGCCAATAACCGGGATACTTAGAGCCAGTTTACGAATCTGATGCTGGGTTTTATCTGTGGAGGTCTGGTCGGTGAAATTGATGCTGCCGTTGGTGAGAATAATATTATTGCAGGAAAAGTATAACGGCTCTTTTTTCTTGGTTATTTCAGTTTCAGGGCTTTCACTACCCAGTTGGGTAAAATCTGAAAAATTAAATTTTTTCTCTCCCAACATTTCGATATTGACAAAAAGATTATCCAGCTCGATCCTATTCAGGATTATTGCCTGCCGAATAATTGATTTGGGGCTGATTGAGAAACTCAGACGTTTAAAGGCAACAAACGGCTGATCATTATTCTGTTCGGTCAGTTTTGTCCCACTGATTTCAACCAACAGGGTAAAGGGGTTGAAGTATACTTTTTCAATCGTTAAACAGCGGTTCGTATTTTCAGCAATCCAACGACTGCCCTGTTTTTTTACCTGCCAGGGAACAATCAGCATCGATGACAGAAGCAGTGCAAAAATGACAGCGACGGTTATTACAATTATTTTCAGCGAACGGGACATATTATTTTCTCCAGTATATATGTCTGGTTTTTTCTTTTCGACGGAGTTATGGTTATGTAAAAAATATAACCATAACAGTTTTCTTTCGTGAAAAAACAAAGTAAATCTATGTTTGATCAAGAAATCTATCAGAAACGGCGCCAAAAGT
>JAOZOH010000205.1 GCA_029933365.1 Desulfuromusa sp.
TTTAGGCTGGAACCCGTATGAACAGGGCGGTTGCTTTATATGGGACAGGCTCTATGTATGCCAATGGACTTGGCGTTGATCAAGATGACCTGAAGGCCTATATGTTTTTCAATATTTCTGCGGAAAACGGATCTGAAGTCGCAAGAGAGAGTCGAAATGGGATGTCTGAGAGTTTGACAGCTGAACAGATAAACAAAGCACAGGAAATGGCACAGAAATGGATGGAAAAATACTCGCCTTAGGCTTGAGGAGGGGCCTAAAATAAACGTAACGAGAGAATTTATCAAAAAACAGGATTTCACTTATGGAAGTGGATTTCGGGTCGACGTGGTCAATTTGTAAAAGTAGTAAGTTACGATCCAAAAGGGTGACCAATCCTTACAGCGTCTCCCATATCGAGTCTGAACTATTACAGTTAATCAGTCTGCTTTGAGCAATGGCAGAATAAATTCTTCGGTCTGCTGTTTAAATTGCTCCAGACTACCATCATTTTGAATCACCAGATGCCAATCACTATAGTCATCTAGAGAGTTTTCGCTGCTGTGGTTATTGGCGCCATCAAATCCTGGTCGTTCAATCTTGATAAAAATTCCACCGTGCTTTTTGATAATATTTAATTCGTTAATAAAGCGCACGTCATCAACCAGAATATGGGTGGATACCAGATCATATTCGAGGAGTTTTTTCTCCCACGCCTTAGTCCAGTAATCGGGATCCTGAGCACGGCGGTATTCAGTCCCCCACCATTGTAGAATTCGGCGAACCGTTACGGCAGATTGACCAGGCCGATCCTGAATCTCGTGATGGTCAGCAACAAAGTTTCCCCAGACAGAACAGTTTTCTAACGCCCGCTTCTCATCGATATAAAAAACCCGAACCTTGTCGTCCTGATCTCCGTAAACCAGAGGGACATAAGCTTCAGCAGCAACTTGTCTGATGAAATTCTCAACCTCTTCGCGTAAGATCAATGCCATTGGCAGAATCACAATATTTAAATTTGATTGCTCAAGTAAATGTTTCGCAGCAGTGGTTTTTCCTGAAGCAGCTTTTCCGGCAAATCCGATGATCATAAATACATTCCTCATAAAAAACGGTATCACCCAACAAAAAATCAGGCAAAAATATCAAAAATGAGAGTCTACTGTAATCGAAACAAAATTTGGAGTTTTTTATTCAGCTTTATGACCCAAAAGAAAGTTCTAAAAAAACTCAAACCCTGGAGAGTTTCAGCTACCAAGACACCAAGCACTCCAAGAGAATCAAAGCATTTTAAAATAGTTTTCTTGGTGCTCTTGGTGTCTTGGTGGCAATCAGACTTTGTTTTGATTACAGATTTGTTTTTATTTGACTCTAAAATGGCACGGAATAACATTGCTTGCTGGGTGGATCAGTGATATAGATTCGCTGCGCGAAAGCCACAGGGGTTCGATCCTGTGGTTTTTTTATTTTCAAACAAAAACTTCAGGAAATAACTCACTTATGATCAGTGCAACAAATATCTGTCTCGCTTATGGCAAACGAACCATTTTTAAAAACGTCAACATCAAATTTACCCCCGGCAACTGCTATGGCCTGATCGGGGCCAACGGTGCTGGCAAATCGACTTTTCTTAAAATACTGGCAGGTAACTCCGATCCAGACAAAGGAGAAGTTGCCATCGGCAAAGGTTTACGCCTGGCGGTATTGAATCAGGATCAGTTTGCCTTTGATGATGAGACTGTCTTCAACACAGTCATTATGGGGCATAAACGACTCTACAGTGTTATGGCAGAACGTGAAGCAATCTATGCCAAGGAGGAGTTCACTGAAGAAGATGGTGTCCGGTCCGGCGAACTGGAAACTGAATTTGCTGAAATGAACGGTTACGATGCTGAGTCCGAAGCAGCAGTTTTGTTAAATGGCTTGGGGATTCCCGAGGTGCTGCGGCATAAAAAAATGAAAGAGCTGGAAGGTGGCGAAAAAGTGCGGGTGCTTCTGGCTCAGGCATTGTTCGGCAATCCCGACGTGTTGCTGCTTGACGAGCCAACTAACCACCTTGATCTCAAATCGATTCAGTGGCTTGAAGAGTTTTTGGGCCGCTTTCAGAATACGGTCATCGTTGTTTCGCATGACCGGCATTTTCTCAATCAGGCCTGTACCCATATCGCTGATATCGATTTTGGCACCATCCGCATTTATGTTGGCAACTACGATTTCTGGTACGAGGCCAGCCAGTTGGTATTAAAACAAAAACAGGACGCCAACAGAAAAGCCAGCGACAAAGCCAACGAACTGAAGGATTTTATCGCCCGTTTCAGCTCCAATGCCTCGAAAGCCAAACAGGCAACATCGCGCAAAAAGTTGCTCGACAAGTTGGATATTGAAGAATTGCCGGTCTCATCACGCAAATACCCATTTGTGTTGTTCAAACCCGAGCGGCCTTGTGGTGATATCATCCTTGAAGTAAAAGGCTTAAGCAAAACCATCGATGGCGTCAAAGTACTCGACAACCTCGACTTAATCGTCAATAAAGGGGATAAAATTATCTTTGTTGGTGGCAACAGTATTGCAAAAACTACCTTGATGCAGATTCTCGCTGGCGAACTGAACCCTGATAGCGGCAGTTTCCGTTGGGGTGTCACTATTACCCATTCCTATTTTCCCAAAGAAAACAGCGCCTATTTCAGCAAAGATCTCAGCTTGATCGATTGGCTGTGTCAGTATCCGCCTCACGAAGGGGAAAGTTTTGCCCGTGGTTTTCTTGGCCGGATGCTCTTCTCCGGTGACGAAGCAACTAAAATGACCAGCGTTCTCAGTGGTGGCGAAAAGGTTCGCTGCATGTTGTCACGGATGATGCTGACCAATGCCAATGTGTTACTCTTTGATGAGCCGACCAACCACCTCGATCTGGAATCGATCACGGCGCTCAATAATAGCTTAATGAATTTTTCTGAAGTGATTTTATTCACCTCCCATGACCACAAATTTGTCTCCACCCTGGCGAATCGGATTATCGAATTAACTCCGACCGGGATTATCGATCGGGTGATGGGATTTGACGAATACATGGAAAATGAATCAGTCAAGACGTTGCGAAAAGAACTGTATCAGTCGGAAGCAGAGTTACAACTGTAGAGAGGATCAGCATGGCTCTTCCCTGGAAAACCCTCGACCAATTCACGACTGAAGATGAAGGAATTCTCGAACTGCGGCAGCGCGGCAAAGGTGACTTTCTCATTACTCTTGGACCTCAGGTGTTGATGAACAGTAAGGCCCAACGCTCCGAAATGGCCCTGGGAAAGCTTGGCTGTAAGGATTTGCAAAAACAACCCAATCCACAGGTTCTGGTCGGTGGTTTGGGAATGGGGATCACCCTGCGGGCAGTTCTGGATCAACTCCCTGAAACAGCCGAAGTGGTGGTTGCCGAACTTAATCCGGTGATTCAGCAATGGTGCGTTGGGCCCCTCGCGGAACTGACCGGAGGGGCGGCTAGTGATCCCCGGGTGACCGTCGAGATTGGCGATGTTGCCGAGTTGATCAAAACCACTCCACAAAATAAATTTGACGCCATCATCCTTGATCTCTACCGCGGCCCCGGCCCACAGACCGACCGACTCAAAGATCCCATCTACGGCAGCCGCGCCATTGCCCGTGCCCACGCAGCCCTCAAACCGGGTGGAACTTTTGCCGTCTGGGGAGAAAATCCCGATAGCGGTTTCGAGGAACGATTGGCATCCGCTGGTTTTACTGTCCGCTGTGAAAGACCCGGCAAAGGGGGTTATCGCCATGCCGTCTGGATCGCGACAAAGAAAACGAAAAAAGGATAAAGCGGTGGAAGAATTTGATCTAAATGGACACGAGTTTGTAGAATTGAATAATCTGCTAAAACTGACCGGAATGTGTCCCAGCGGTGGTAGCGCAAAAATGGTCATTGCCGATGGACAGGTCAAAGTGAGTGGTCAAGTTGAGTTGCGCAAAAGATGTAAAATTCGCTCGGGGCAAGTCATCGAATTTGCGGGTCAGCAAGTTGCAGTTGTCTAGCGCATCTAGCTAGTGACCATCCCTCCTTCAACAGCAGCAAGAGGAGCAGAGTAGAGTGT
>JAOZOH010000365.1 GCA_029933365.1 Desulfuromusa sp.
GGATATTACATTCAACTGAGCATTAGCGATACTGGCTGTGGAATGGGCGATGACGTGCTTCAAAAAATATTTGATCCATTTTTCACCACCAAGGGGATTGGTAAAGGGACAGGTCTGGGACTTTCCATGGTCTTCGGTTTGGTCAAGCAGAATAATGGCTATATTGATGTCATCAGCAAACCGGAAGAAGGATCGACATTTAATCTCTACTTCCCACAGGTACAACTCGAAAAAAAGCAGCTATTACAATTTAACGATAAAGGTCTGGTCCATGGAAACGAAACGATTCTGGTTGTCGAAGACGAGCGTTCACTCCTCGATATCACTATCACTATGCTGACCACAGCGGGATACTCAGTTCTTTCAGCACAAGGACCGTTTGCGGGAATCCAACTAGCAGAAAAGCATAAGGGACCGATTCATCTCCTCTTAACCGACATCGTCATGCCGAAAATGAATGGGATAGAACTAGGTGAAAATTTGCTCAAAATTAAGCCTGATATAAAAGTACTCTATATGTCAGGGTATCCCAAAGAACATTTCAGTCAACTGAAACTGCACAATATGAGTGTGCAACTGTTGAAAAAACCTTTTTCTACATACCAATTAACCAAGATGGTCAGGGAAGCTCTCGATGCCAGTTAAAGCAGAATGTCGTCCCTCTCACTCAAACTATTTTTTTCTCTAACAGGGATTAACTATGTGGAAAATATTTTCAACAATTTTACTTCTGTCTCTGCTGGTCAATTGTGGAAGTGGCAGTTCATCAAACAGCAGTGACAGCAGCGCACCCTCCGCTGACCCGCCAATAACCACCGGCAACTGGTATCAACCTTCCGTACTGATAACTTGGCAATGGCAATTACAGGGGGCTGTCAACACATCCTACAATGTTGATATCTACGACATTGACCTTTTTGATTCATCCGCAGCCCTGATTCAACAACTGCAGCAGTCTGGAAAAAAAGTAATTTGCTATTTTTCTGCGGGTTCTTATGAAGAATGGCGGTCTGATGCTGATCAATTTTCAGCTGACGATTTA
>JAOZOH010000068.1 GCA_029933365.1 Desulfuromusa sp.
AACTATCGCTATTAGGTTGTTTACAGAGTTAGAATCTCTCTGCTAGACTTCCACAACTTTATTTCAAATCCATTGGATGCTTGTATGGAACCATTAAATCCCCCCTCTGTTGCGATAGCTGGCGATATTGTTCGTCGAATTCGTGAAGAAAAACGCCTGACACAACTTTATGTGGCAAAGGTTGTTGCAGTTACCACCGATACCGTTTCACGGTGGGAAAACAATCGTTATCCGACAATTATGTGGGATAATGCCCTCAAATTAGCCGAAGCGTTAGAAGTTGATTTAGCAGAGATCTTAAAAAAAGAGGATGAAGTAGGAAATATCGACGAAATAGATCCGGCGCAGATGGCGAACCAGAAGAAGTGGATTTATCTGCTACTGCTTGTTGGTGTTGTGTTAGTTTTTCTTGTTTTCCTTTTACTGTCGCCTAACGATCCACCTGTTCCAATGTTGCAGGCAAAAAGGTTTCTCCCCCCATATGCTGCTCCCGGCAGTCGAATTCTGATTCAAGTTGAGTTGTCAGCTGAAAAGCCATTAAAGGGGATGATTCTTAAAGAAACGTTCCCGAAAGAATGGAAATTGTTGGAGTCAGAGCCGGTTATTTCTCATCTGGATGTCGATGCAGGAGTCGCGCGGTGGATTTTCAGAAAACCACTGCTGAAAACACGGGTTTATTATATTCTTTCGGTACCAGAAGATATTCAGCCTGGCTCTAGTACAGAAATTACAGGTGAATTGATAGCCAATCCAGAGGGGCAACGTTCTTCTGCATTGGTGCAATCGGTAGGACTCATGCAAATTCAACCATTTCACTGGGCTGATAAAAATGGTGATTGGGTTATTGACGATCTGGAAATCCTTGAATTATCCGATTTAACTGAAGAAGCCCAGTCTTTACATCTGGATTGGGATTTAATTGAAACGATCTGGGAAACAGGAGGCTATCGTTGGGACCCAGATAAAAAACAATTTACCCCTGTCCAACCGTTTTCTGAATAAATTGAAGAACCCTGTACGCGATAAAAAAAAGTTTTGACAATAGTCAGGCTAATTTCTAGAATCATGCCCCGTCAACCATTTGAGGAACAGAGTTGGTTGTCGTCATCCTCTAAGGAAATATTGAAGTTATGGAAACGGTTATTGCACTATTAAAAGACGAAATGGAGGGGGTTGAGAGTCAGTTTAAAAAGAATCTGGCTTCAGATGTCCAGTTAGTTAGCCAAGTTGGGGAATATGTCCTTTCCAGTGGTGGGAAACGGATGCGTCCGATGTTGTTATTGCTCTGTGCACGTCTTTGTTCTTACCAGGGCAATAAGCATATTGATTTAGCAGGAGTGATTGAATTTATCCACACTTCAACCTTGTTGCATGACGATGTTGTTGATAGTGCCAACTTGCGACGGGGAAATCGGTCGGCAAATTCGGTCTGGGGAAACCAGGCATCAGTATTAGTTGGTGATTTTTTGTTTGCCAAATCTTTTTCCATTATGGTTGGTTCTGAGAGCTTGAAAGTTTTGAAGATCCTTTCCGACACCACCACTCAACTGGCAGAGGGTGAAATCAGGCAGTTGATTAATACCTGTGATCTTGAAGTAGATGAAAAACGTTACTTGCAGGTGGTTCGTGATAAAACTGCAATTTTAATTGCCGCAGCCTGTCAGGTTGGTGGAGTTCTTGCGGGAGTTGATAAACAACATGAGTTAGCGTTACGTGAATTTGGTTTGGAAATCGGCACCGCTTTTCAGTTGATGGATGATGCCCTCGATTATGTTGCTGATGAAGAGGATTTTGGTAAGGAGAAGGGACATGATCTCTTTGAGGGAAAGATGACCCTGCCTCTAATCCATGCCTATTCTAACTCTACTGAACTGGAGCGTGAGGAAATTTCCAGAATTATCGAGGCTGAAGAATTGGCTAATGAGGATCTTGACTATGTTTGTAATTTGATCGATACGAAAGGTGGTATCGAATATACTCGTTTTAAGGCAACTGAGAGAATCGAACGAGCAAAGCAGCAATTGATTCTTTTTCCCGATTGTGAAGCGCGTCAGGCCCTTTTCACTCTTGCTGACTATGTTGTTTCACGCAACAAATAGTCTTCTGCAAGACTTTCTCTTCTCCGGCTTGCAGTCACATTTTTTCTTATGGAGGTGGCTGCAAGGTGTAGGATCACGCTAATCAGGTCTTATTTTTTCGTTTCTATGCTCTCACCCGAATTTCGTCTATAATCCGCCTCATGTTTCGTATCAACCTGCATAAAAAGGTTCTTGGTGCTTTCCTGCTACTTTCTTTGGTTCCGCTGGGTATTCTGTTGTTCAATTCCCAACACAGTTTGCGGCTGGTTGAAGATTTGTTGCGCCAGCGTACAACGGAGGCTCTGGATAATCAGGCGGCCAAGGCCCTTGAAAATCAAGCAAAGATGGTCGCGACGCAGGTGTCTGCCTTTCTGCAGGAGGTCGAAGGCGATCTATTCGATTTGTCTTTATTGCCTACGACTGAGGAAACCTACCTTGATTTTTCTCGCAGTCATCAACGTGAACTCTGGTATCGCCATGGGACTAATGATGAACCAGTTGAAATACGGGAAAATATCCTTCTTTACAGTGAACTGGCTTATGTTGATAGTAACGGTCGTGAATTAGTTCGTATCGTTGCTGGCAAACCCTCACGTAACTATCGAGACCTTTCCGACCCAGCCCAGACAACTTATAAGACAGAAACTTACTTTAACCAGGCGGCTCAATTAGACGCTGGTCAACTCTGGGTTTCTCGACTGCATGGTTGGTATATCAGTCGTAATGATCAGCTCCAGGGCGCAGAAACCCCTCTAGAGGCGGTGCAGGGGGCTATCTATCGTGGGGTGTTCCGCTTTGCTACCCCAATTTGGAAAAATGGTGAGTTACAAGGGGTCGTTGTGTTGTCCCTCGATCACCGTCATTTGACGGAATATACTCAGCATATTTCACCGATAGGGGATAAGGATGTTGTTTTTCCTTCTTATTCTAGCGGCAATTATGCCTTCATGTTTGACGATCAAGGTTGGATGATTGCTCATCCAAAATATTGGGATATCCGTGGCTATGATCCCGATGGGCAGTTGGTGCCTGCTTATAGTCCCGATACGCCAGAAAAGGATATTCAGTCAGGGCGGATACCATTTAACCTGTTTGCTGCCAGCTTTATTCATCCCAATTATCCGCGAGTCGCTGAGGCTGTTTTACGTGATGAATCGGGGGTTGTTGAAGCAACTAATGTTGGTGGTTCAAATAAAATTATGGCCTATGCTCCGATCTATTATGCAGAGGGGGAATACCGAGAGCATAATATTTTTGGTGGTATAACTATCGGTGCAGAAGTTGATCAATTTCATCAACCAGCAGTTGCAACATCTCATCTGATCCGGCAGGAGATCAATAATTATCTGAAGCAATCGTGGTTGGTTGTCTCTCTGACTGTTATGTTTGTCATTGCTACTGCCTATATTTTATCCGACAGCATTGTTCGTCCGATTCTTTCGTTAACGGAAGGAACCCGGCGGATGATGCGTGGCAGTCTGTCACCTGAAGTTATGGTCAACTCAAATGATGAAGTCGGGATACTGGCCGATTCGTTCAATACTATGGTGGAAGATCTGAACAGCCGACGGCAGCGGTTGCTGCAAACACTGCAAGCACTACGGCAGTCGCGTAAAGAAATTATCCGGGAGCGAAATTTTAAGAATACCGTGTTTGACAATATTGAAACCGGATTGCTCACTTTTGATGCTGATAGTAAAGTAACCTCTGCGAATGGATCTGCTTGTCAAATATTAGCTATAGATAGACCTGGCAAGGATTGTAGTTGGAAAAAACTGTTGGTTGAATGGCCTGAGTTGCACGAAGTTCTTGGCCGGTGGTTTGCGGCAAGCAGGGCAGGGGAAAGTAGATCTTTTCGGGAATATGTGCCGTTGGAAAGAAAAGGGCGAACGCTGACTTACCGGATGGCTATGTTTCCATTGAGTTTTCGGCAACAAGAAGGCTGGTTGCTGACGATTGAGGATCTTACCGAACGGGTCAATTTGCGTCAGCAGATGGCACGGATGGATCGTTTAGCTTCTCTGGGAAGAATGTCAGCAGGTATTGCTCATGAAGTGCGTAACCCATTGACTGGAGTCAGTTTACTTCTGGATGATTTACATGATCGCTTGATTGGCAAGGAAGATCAGCAACAACTGATTCGGCGGGCACTAGGTGAGATTGAACGATTGGAGTCGTTGGTAAACGAAATGTTACATTTTTCATCACTGCCGACTCCCAAGTTGGCTTATGGTCGAGTTGAAAAAGTACTTCAGGATTCCCTGTTTTTAATTCGAAAACAGTGCCAACGGCAAAATGTGAAGCTGATTGAACAGGTTGATGACAATCTTCCGGAACTCATGATGGACGCAGATCGTTTAAAGCAGGTTTTCTTGAATCTGCTGAATAATGCTTTGGATGCTATGCCGGATGGCGGTGAGTTGAAAATTGTTGTTGAAGTTCGCAATGATGAAATGTTGATTCGTGTCATTGACACTGGAGTGGGAATACCACCAGAGCAGTTACCATTGATTTTTGAACCTTTTTTTACCAGTAAGGGGCAGGGGACTGGGCTTGGTCTTGCGATAAGTTACAATATTATCTCTGATCGTGGTGGTGAAATTCAAATTGAGAGTAAACAGGGTTTTGGTACAACAGTGTTGGTTTCACTACCGATAAACCCGATTAGCTAAGTTAGATATTTGTTAGGTACTCTGTATACTTTAAACTTTCGTAAGGTTGCGCTGGGATTTTACGTGTCAACAAGGCATGATTTTCGCTGTATAGCTTTGGCTATACAGCGAAAGTTACAATGCAGTTGGCGCGTAAAAGAGCAAGCAGGATGCGAAAGTTCAAGGTGTACAGAGCACTAGGAGTAAACATTATGGAAAAAATTCTTATAGTTGATGACGAAGCTTTTATTCGGGACAATCTGGAACGGATTATTGCTGAAGATGGCTATCGGCCTATTTCGACCGAATCACCAGATGAAGCAATTCGTATAGTTGCAGAAGAAGAGATCAGCCTGGTTCTGCTTGATCTGAATCTTGGTAGTAGTAGTGGTCTGGATGTATTGCGAGCCATGCGGGAAGTTGATCCAGAAATCCTGGTAATTATTATTACTGGCTACGGAACGGTGGAAAGTGCGGTAGAAGCGTTGAAAATTGGTGCTTATGACTATATAAAAAAGCCGTTCAAGGCTGACGCAATCCATTTGATTGTTAAGCTGGCGTTGGAAACCCAGAATTTGCGTCGTAAAGTCAAGCGCCTTTCCCGTGACGCTGATGGCATTAATATGGTTGGAAACAGTCCGGCGTTGATGCAGATTTTTCAGCAAATTCGCGAAGTGGCCAAACATGAAACAGCGACTGTCCTGATTACCGGAGACAGTGGAACTGGAAAGGAATTGGTGGCTCAGGCAATTCATAATTTATCACCGCGTAGTGAGCAGCATTTTGTAGAAATTAATTGTGGGTCACTGCCTTTTAATCTTCTTGAAACAGAATTGTTTGGACATGAACGGGGCGCTTTTACCGATGCAAAAAACCGCAAAATTGGTTTGTTTGAAGAGGCTGATGGCGGTTCGATTTTTCTTGATGAAATTGGTGAAATGGATATAAGCCTCCAGGTAAAATTATTGCGGGTCCTTGAGGATCGTAAAATTCGCAGGCTTGGAGGTAATCGCAATATAGATATTAATGTAAGAATTATTGCTGCGACCAATGCGAATTTAAAAGGTGCGCTGGAACGCAAAGATTTTCGTGAGGATCTTTACTATCGCTTAAATGTTTTTCCAATCCATATTCCACCGCTGCGCGAGCGGCGGGAGGATATCCCGATTTTGCTCGAGTATTTCCTGCAACGTTTCAGTAAAGAATTCAACAGGGCTATGCAGGGCTTCAGCCGAGATGCTCTTGATCTTGTCATGCGATATCATTGGCCGGGTAATGTCAGGGAACTGCGCAACGTGGTTGAAAGGATCTGCATTATGCATAACGTTGAGAAGATTCTACCTGCCCACCTTCCCCGTGAAATATGGGGTGAGTCACCGCAGAGTGAAATGCCATTCAATTATGAAATTCCACCCGAAGGGATTGTTCTGGATGATGTCGTTGGACAAGTCGAAAAGGAGTTGGTGGAAAAAGCCTTCCTGATTACCGGTGGAAATGTAGCTAAAACTGCTCGAATACTGAATGTGCCGCGTGGGACACTTCGCTATAAATTGGAGAAATATCAGTTGACCAGTGAATAATATTTCAATCACTCGAATAAAAAGTCGTCCAGTTGGCTGAGAATCGTCAAATAGGACGACTTTATTTATGCTGACTCTGCTGCTTTGATAACTCGATGGCCTGTGCCATTTTTTGCCCGATGCCACCTTGATCCAGACTACAATGTGAGCAGGAAGAACAGCCTCTGGAGCACCCTTGAGCCGCTCCTTTTATGGTTTTGTATATACTCTGAGCAACATAATGTGCTGCAGCAGCAACGATTATCGATGTGATTGTGAAATCCCAGGAAAACATGGTGATCCTTTTAGGATGATTGGGTTTTCAGTGGACTGACCTTAGGTGAGTCCACTGAAAACCGATCATAAATTTTAAAATCCAGTTTATGTTTATCCAACAAAATAAGGCGCTTTTTGATTAATCCCAATCTAATAATCGCTTTTCGCCTTCTAATTTACTAATATCTGTAATATCCTGACCTACTTCCAATACACCTTTGTATTCGCCGGTTTCATTTCTTAATGCGAAATATCGAATAAGTATAAATTTGCCCTTCATTTGTATCCAGAAATCAGCCTGATCTTTTTCCCCACTACGAAATTCTTTAACAATTTTTTCTACGATATGGACACTCTCGGGGGGGTGACAATTTTTAACATCTCTACCAATAATTGCCGGCGAACGTGGGAAAAATCGCTCTTTTGCCCGGCTGAAAAACTTCACTTTGTTGTTCTCGTCAACAAATGTGATATCGACAGGCAAATGGTTAAAAGCTAACAAAGCCTGCTCAAAGCTCAAGTTGCCGGTTTCAGACTGGATACCCAGATTTCTCCCGGCGTTAAATTCACCAGCTTCAGTTATATCAGCATCCTTTGTATTGTCTCGTTTTATGGGCGTTTCTATAAATGGAAATGGGTATTCAAAGCTTTGCACGTACATCTCCTGCCAGGCTTTTTCTTCGACAGTTTCTGTGGCAACAGGATAAATAATAAGGTCTTCTTTTTGTATCATCCCAAATACCAAAAAGAAGTATTCACCCATTTCTTTATTGAATTCCTGCCATTGAGTCTTTGAATCTTCAAGCATTGCAATCGTTATTTTCAGTTTTTTACGAATGTCATCGTGCAATGACCACATTACGGTGAGAGGACGATAGTTTTTCCACCTTTTTTCAAGATAGGGGAAGAGAATGTTTTCCTTTTTTACATAGTGATGCTCAAACTCTAAAAATTCACTGAAACGAGGCAATAATTCCTGTTGCATTTGTTTGAAATCAGCACTTTCTCGCCCTTTATAGCTTTTTATAACTTTTTTTATTTGATTTAACTTAAAGGTATATGCCTGATTTTCGAGCATCAGATGGTAAAGGAATGTCTCTTCTTCAGGTCTATTCCAGGGATACTTCTCGAGACTCTTGAAAAAGACATTAATTACTTTTTCGACATCTTTTTTAATTGCTTTCGGGGTAACACCCATTTGCATTTGCTTGTCTTCAAGTGTAAGCATGTCGTGAGGCGTGATATTTTCTATTGCCTCTTTGTATTTTTCAATAAGCATTTTGCCGTTTTCGCCATGCATTATCCCCATCGAAAAGGCGAGCAAATCTTTTGCCCTGTGATCACTATTGTTAATAAATTCAGACATAGAACTTTCTCCTGTTTTAACTTGATCAGTGAATAAAGGGGACTCACTGATTCATATTCACATAAATAGTTTTGTTCCAATTTGATAGATAACAACCGCCATCCCGAATCCTAGTGTTGTATTAAAAATAGTTGCAAAAATTGCCCAACGCCAGGACGATTCTTTTGCCATGGCAACAACGGTAACAACACAAGGGGCATAGAGTAGCACGAAGACAATCATCGACAGGGCGGTAAATTTGTTCCAGCCAGGATCAGCGGCAATCCGTGTAGACAGGGTATCTGCCGCATCTGGGTCAACATCACCCAGAGAATAGGCTGTGCCGAAGGTTGACACGATCACTTCCTTGGCTGCAAAACCGCCGACCAGCGCAATGTTGGTACGCCAATCAAAGCCTGCTAGCTGACTGAGTGGCTCTAGCGATGCACCAATTCTTCCGGCCACTGAATAACGCAGAGCTGTTTGCTCTTCACGATTATTGATGTCAATCAAGGCTTGTTTACGTTCTGCACCGTCTAAAGTTGTGTCAAATACAGCTATTCTTTCCATTTCATATTGACTGACTTGTTGTTCTGACAATCCGGGAAAAGTCATTGCTGCCCAGAGTAAAATTGAAACGGCTAGAATTACGGTTCCCGCTTTTTTTATATATTGCCAGGTGCGTTCCCAAGTATGGATAAAAATTCCTTGCAGTGTTGGTAGCCGATAGGGGGGAAGTTCCATAATAAATGGTGTTGATTCACCTTTGATGACTGTTGACCGGACAAGTTTGGCAACCAGTAAAGCCATAATCCAAGCAAACAACGTAATTGAAAACATCATCTGGGCTTTATATTCAGTAAAAAATGCGGCAACCAACAACATGAAAACCGGTAGTTTGGCTCCACATGGCATAAATGGTGCGGTCAACAATGTTGCCAGTTTTTCTTTAGGGCTGCGCAGGGTTCTGGTTGCCATAACCCCCGGTACAGCGCAGCCTCCGGCAATTCCCCCGGAAATAATAAACGGCATAGCCGAATAACCATGTAACCCAAAAATCCGCAGGACACGATCCAGCATATAGGCTACGCGCGCCATATAACCAGAATCCTCAAGGAAAGAAATCATCAGAAACATGATGGCGATTAGAGGGACAAAACCCATCACTCCACCAACGCCATCTATGATTCCTGAGACAACGAGTGATTGCAATAACCCTTCTGGAATTAACCGGGTTGCTGTTGCGGAGATCCAACCAAAAAAAACTTCCAACCAGTTCATCGGAATTTCACCCACAGTGAAGGTGATTTGAAACATGCTGTAAAGGATGGCAATCATCAATATAGGACCCATAAAGCGGTTAACCAGTAGGCTATCCAGTTTTGTGGTGAAGTCCATCCGTTCTTGGCGAGTTTTTTCTTGAATCACTATGTTTTGCTTGAGGATTGAATTAATCAGACCATAGCGATAGTCAGCAATAATGGCATCGGGGGAAACTTTCAAAGTTTTTAGGCAGTGCTCTTTTGTCCGTTTAGAAATGGCTTCCAATTGCTCAGAAACTTTATCGTTGAGTTTTCCATAGCGGATAATTTCAGAATCATTTTCCAGGTATTTTAGGGCGATCCAGCGAGCCGGGTAACGATCAGTCATGAACTGATATGCCTCAATAATTTCTGTCATATCGTTCAGAATCAGATCAAGTTCAGCTCCATAAGTAATTTCCAGTGGGTTCCATACCCCCTCTTGTTCTCTAGCGTGTTGAATTGCTGATTCGATTAACTCTTTTTTCCCTTGACCGGAACGTGCGACAGTTTCCACGACTGGGCAATTGAGGAGTTTTGACAGTTTTTCTGTGTCAATTCTTAAACCTTGCTTCTTGGCATCATCCATCATATTCAGCGCCAGAACCATGGGAATGCCTAACTCAAAAAATTGAATGGCCAAATAGAGGTGGCGTTCCAGCATTGTTGCATCCACAATATCAACAACTACATCCGGCTTTTCATTGACCAGGAAATTACGTGCGACCAGCTCTTCTTGTGAATATGCAGAAAGGGAATAGGTTCCGGGCAGGTCAATCAATTTAACTGTAGTGTCTTTCAGGTTGATGGTTCCTTCTTTGCGTTCCACGGTGATACCTGGGTAGTTTCCAACATGTTGGCGTGCACCGGTAATAGCATTAAACAGAGTTGTTTTGCCCGAGTTAGGATTGCCAGCTAAAGCAATCTTTATTGTTGTATTTTCTTTAATTTGCCACTTGACTGCTGTCGTCACTTTATTCTCCTGCTTTTTTGACCATGATGAAATCTGCTTCGCTATTACGCAGCGTCAGGGTATAATTTTTTAAGCGTATGGAAACTGGATCTTTTAAGGGGGCTCGACCGAGAATTTTAATTTCCGTTCCAGGTGATAAACCCATATCCCGTAAACGCCGTCCCACTTCTCCTTCGGCTGTTACAGCAGTCACTATCGCTTTTTCTCCTGAGGTGATTTGTCGTAGAGATTGTGGCATAGCGAATATTCCTTTCTAGGTGTAAAAAATGTGATTCAGAGTGATAATATACAGACCTACAATAGAGATTGATTATGAAATCCTTTATCAGAATAGGCCTGGATAATGGGAATGTCAAGAATGAAGATCGATTTAGTTGTATATATTAAATGAATTGTTTATTAATTTACTTAACTTGATTATTTAAAGGATTCATTGTGAAAAAAACTCTGCTTAGTACCTGCTGTTCCTCTATTTTTATCCTCTTGTTAACCCAGGTTGTTTGTGCCGAAATGGCTGCTGATTATTCGCTTTGGTTGAATAAGGTTAAGGTAGAGGCTCAGCAATCTGGAATTAATCTAAAGACGTTGAATACAGCATTGAGCGGGGTAGAGCCGCTCGAGTGGATTATTGCTTTGGATCGAGCGCAACCGGAATTCAAAAAAACTCTCCAAGAATATCTTGCTGGTGCGGTGACTGAGAAACGGATCAAGGAAGGACAACAGAAACTTTCAGGAAATGCGGATATTTTTACGCAGGTTGCAAAAAAATATCAGGTTCAACCAAGATTCTTGACTGCTTTGTGGGGGATTGAGACTAGCTTTGGTCGGCATACCGGTAAAGTTCCCGTCATTGATGCGTTAGTCACCCTTGCTTATGATGGTCGGCGGAGTCAATATTTTCGCTCTGAGTTACTGGCTGCCTTTAAAATTCTTGATCAGGGACATATGAAATCTGCTCAGATGAAAGGTTCCTGGGCGGGGGCAATGGGACAGGTACAGTTTATGCCCTCAACTTTTTTAAACTATGCCGTTGATGGCAACGGTGATGGCCGCATTGATCTGTGGAATACGCGTGTCGATTACTTGTCTTCAGCGGCTAATTATCTGCACAAGTCAGGTTGGAACCAGAAATATATATGGGGACGAGAGGTGAGAATCCCCCCGAGTTTGAATGCGGCCGACTTTGGTTTAAAGCAGCAGAAACTTCTATTTGCATGGCAGAAACTTGGGGTACGGACAATCGGAAAAAAGGATCTACCCAAAAGTCAAATCATGGCTTCTTTGATTCAGCCTGATGGGCCGCAAGGAAGGGTTTTTCTTGTCTATGATAACTATCGAGTTTTGTTGAAATGGAATAGAGCACACCGTTTTGCCATTGCTGTAGGAACCCTGGCAGATCGAATTGGTGATCACTAGGAGTCTGTCAGACTATGCGGGGCGAAGCGAAAATTTGGAGGTTTGAGAACAGATTTTGACACGTTTGCAGCCTCATAGCCGTAGCTATGAGGCAAAAAGAAGTCGAAATATGAGCCAAACAACCGAATTTGCAGTCGGCTCATGGATAGTCTAACAGGCTCCTAAACTCAATAATTACCTATGTTGTATATAAGGGGTTGCTCAAGGGGCTAGCCCAGCCAGCTCCTTATCAAATACTGCCCAGACTTTATCTGCCAGTTCAGCCATGAACTCCGGGTTGGAAATATTGGGAAGCTTAATATGGGGATTTGGGTTTTTTGCAACTTCAGCCGGAAGACAATATTCTGCTTTCGTATAGCCTTGCCGGAATTCCAGTGCCAGCCCCAGTAAGAAAGCGCGGCGGACTGCAGCCTTGATTTCATCCGCTTTTATCTCCAGATTAAAATCACTCTTTAAACAATCAACCACCATCTGCGTGCCAATCCCTTGCGTGATATCAAAGAACTTACACAAGCCGATCATGTCGAAGCCGACAATGTGGAGTTTATCTTGTGTAATGACTTTGACCCAGGAATCGACGTCTGATATCCCTTCTCGAATCAACGTACCGTAAGATCCCATTGACATGTGTCCGCCGGCAATGGCCCAGCAGTATCCCGGGTTGGTTTCTGGCTGGTAGGCGGCGATTTCAAGCCCTTTGACATGATAGGCATAATCGGTTTCACCCATCAGTTCCGACAGGCGCATTGAGCCCTTGCCGATCCCGGGGAGTTTACCCATCGCCGCGTGTTGGATCAGCTCGTAAATTTTATCGTAATCACCGAACGTGGCACCGTTGAACAGGGGGTGTTCGGGATGCCGCTCGTTGTAGGAAAGGGTGTAGGCAATCGTTACTCCCATGGAGATCGCATCCACTCCGTAATTGTCACACAAATGAATCAAACGACCTGCCTGACCGGCATCATGGATGCCGATATTGGTGCTGAGAAGGTTGAGGGGTTCATAATCAAATTTGGCGATAAAATCACCACGGCTTCCGTCGGGATTTTTCTCGGATATATAGTTATGGCAGGTAATGCCACAGCGATAGCAGGCACCCGATTGAATATCGTAATCTTTCTCAACATTCTCCCGGAATAACTTTTCTGGCAGGTCATTGCCCTGTGGGCGATAGTTGTTGACCGGTACAGCGTTGAAAGGCTGCATTACCTCATAAGCGGCCCATGTGCCACCACCGCCGCCCCGCTTGATCGGTTGCAGCCGGGCAGCACCGCCCCCTTTGATGACTTGGGTATGAACCTTTCTGACAGTCTCCGTTATAGGGATATTTTTATCTTCACTCTGGGCAACCAGAGCAATGATATTTTTATAGCCCATCATGCTGCCCATACCGCCCCGCCCGGCGAAGCGGAGTTTGTCATCGCCTGATTTCAACTGATTGACCGTCGACAGGGCAACTGACCCCATGGTGACATTCTGCCAGTTCTCTCCGCCCTGACCGATAGCGGCAAAATGGGCATCCTCATACTCTTGGTGGAGAGCCATGATCTTTTTATGAGTAGAAAGACCCAGTAAGTGATCGGCAGGTTTTAACTCAATATGGGGACCGTCAGCCGTTTCTTTGATCAATACATAAATGGGGGTTGCGGAACGGTTTTCAAAAATCAGTTCATCCAACCCGGTCCATTTGAACTTGGCACCAAATTTACCACTGCCGGCTGACCACATGGCTGCAGGTAGCCCTTTTTTCGATCCCTTAATGGGACTATAGCTGGAAAAGTAGGTGCGCAAGCCGGTCATAGCGCTACTGCCGGTGAGGAGGCCGGTATTGATGATCAGCGGGTTTTCAGCACAATAGGCGGTGCTGATATTTTTTTCAGCCAATAACTGAAACGAACGACCAAATCCCCCCAAGACATCCTCCAAGTTTTTACAGGGAATATCTTCCATTCTCATTGCACCAGTTCTCAGGTCAACGGTGCAGCGTCGGTAGAGAATCAGTTCAGGGTGGGTGACCGGGTCTGTGGTTTGAAATTTCATAGATTCTCCCTCAACTTTGGCTGCTATCCGCCTTCCAGCAGCGGTAACAACATCAGGATATCGCCATCAAGAAGGATGTCTTCAGCCTTGGCATGGATCCCATTGATCAAAATAATACCCAGCAGTTTAATGGGAATTTGCAGCTGGTCAATAACTTTCTGGGCATTGCTTCCATCTGGATAGTCAAGGCGCTCTTTTTTGAATCGATCAATGCGAAAAACTCCATGTAAACTGACAGTTATCTGCATGATAGTTGTTTCCTTCTTGATATGAACCTGCCAGAAGTCTATATTTTGTAAGTCTAGCGGATTTTCGCTTCCTTTCCTACAAGTGTAGCAAGATTATCGGGGAGAAATAATGATAATTATTAAAAATCAAGAAGAGATAGAAAAAATGCGAAAATCTGGGAAATTAGCTGCCCAGCTATTGAATTATATCGAACCTTTTGTGAAAGAAGGAGTTTCAACCCTCTATCTGAATGATCTTTGTGAAGAATTTACTCAAAAACATGGAGCAGTTTCTGCACCTTTGAATTATCACGGATTTCCAAAAAGCATTTGTACTTCAATCAACAATGTTGTGTGTCATGGAATTCCTGCAGAAAAAGATATTCTCAAAGATGGTGATATTGTGAATGTTGATGTTACCGTAATTCTGGATGGCTATCATGGAGATTCCTCTCGCACCATAATGATTGGTGATGTTGATGAAAAAATTAAAAATCTGGTGATCCGGACGGAAAAGGCTATGTACAGAGGAATTGCTGCCGTCAAACCTGGAAAATATTTATATGAAGTAGGGCGGGCAATAGAAAAATATATAAGTAAATTTGGTTACTCTATTGTTAAAACTTATGGGGGACATGGGATTGGAAAGGGTTTCCACGAAGACCCGCATGTTCTTCATCATTTTAGCCGGGCCAATAAAATACGCCTTAAGGAAGGGATGATTTTCACCGTTGAGCCGATGATTAATATGGGAAAATCCGATGAGGTTGAAACCTCTACCACTGATGGCTGGACCGTTACAACTACTGATGGAAGTGTAAGTGCTCAATTTGAGCATACAATCCTGGTGACTTCCAGAGATGCAGAGGTTCTTACTGCGCGATAGATAAGAAACTAAAGCTGGTATAGTAGGAATTCGATCTGCATGTAATTTCTTTGGGTAATAGACGAACAATGTGTTGGCCTCAGTTGTTCCAGAAATGGTCTTCATCGCCTGAAATCTTTGCGGAATTCCTGGATGCTTGGTGTTGAGAACCACAAATGCTTCAGTCTATTCCAATCCGAAGATGAGTCTGAAGCGTAGGTCTGAATCAACCAGC
>JAOZOH010000206.1 GCA_029933365.1 Desulfuromusa sp.
CGAGGCGAACAATTCTTGGTATGATGAGAAGATAGTCTAGAAGAAAGGGACAATGTGTTGAAATAGGGGGGAGTGTACCTAATTTATTATCTGTTGGGGTTCATGTCAGAGAATAATTTTATGGAGACATGGAGTAAAAGAGGTGGGGCAGGGAAGACAACAGGATTATTCTGTCGGATTTCTTTACAGTTAGATCTGTTACCTGAAAAAGATATGGGAAAAAGAGAATAACGCTATTCTTTGAGAATTTAATGAAATAAAAGATGGAGCCATTACTGACTCCACCTTTGAATTAAATTATGCCTAAGATTTTTAATAATTATTTTCTCTTGCGGCGGTACCAAGCCAAACCAGCAAGACCGCTACCAAGGAGAAGGAAGGTTGCAGGCTCTGGAACGGGAGCGTTGACGCCTGTAGCATCACCAGACATGTCATCGACGAGCCAAAAGTTACCTGTGTCATGCATAACAATATAATCTAGATAGAGACCAGATGTTGCAGCAACATTTAGGTAGCCCATTGGATTATTAAGGTTGGCTGCACCCATAGCAGAGATCACACTACCATCTGTTAAATAAGCGTCAAGATAAAAATTGGAGTAAGACGAATAACCAGTGTTGAAATAAGTTCCATCATTATTGGTAAAATCAACTATGACACCTTGGGCGTCAGCAGCAGCACTTGCCCAGAGGAAGAATTCGCCATTGTGATGATAATTACCAGTGCCGGAATGGCCTCCATCGTCTGAGGTAGTATTGTATAGAATACCTTCGCCATAGATAGCATCAAAGCCGTTGAAGTCCAAAAAAGATACGCCGGTGATGTCATTAACCGCTGCACCGTTAACTCCATCCTCAAAGTCGATAAAAAACGCATACCCATTTGTAGCCAATAGAAAAAGCAACGCTGCTAAGATAATCAATCCTTTTTTCATTTGTTCCTCCTCTTAAGTAATTTGGTTTTATCTAGCGTAGAATCGAATGATTTTAAATTTATGCATTTTTAGTGCCATTTTGTAATATATTGAAATTGCAAATGTTTTAGTTTGAAATGTTTTCCATTTAAAAAAGTGTAAAGTATTTCGACAAAAAAATTAGTAATAATAAATAGAATAAAATAGGGACACTCCCCATATTTATGTTGCACCATTCACTCTTCTACCGTACTATCCTCACATGCCAAGAATCGCTCGCATCATAGCTCCAGGCTATCCTCATCACGTAACCCAGCGTGGCAATAACCGCTCTTTGGTTTTTTTTGATGACAAAAAATAGGGACACTCCCCAGATTTATGTTGCATCATTCACTCTTCTATTCATATTATACCCACATGCCAAGAATCGCCCGCATCATAGCCCCAGGCTACCCTCATCACGTAACTCAACGCGGCAACAATCGCTCTTTGGTTTTTTTTGATGACGAAGATCGGCAAACTTATTTGGATATTTTAGCAAATTATGCCCAGAAACATTCCCTGCAAATCTGGGCATACTGTCTGATGGATAACCATATCCACCTGCTGGTTGTGCCAGGAGCAGAGGGCTCGCTGGCACGTGGCATCGGTCTGACAAATCAAGTTTATACACAGTATTTAAATCGGAAAAACGAGGGACACTCCCCATATTAATCTTGCACTGTTCCTCTCTCTACCATATTATCCCCACATGCCAAGAATCGCCCGCATCATAGCCCCAGGCTACCCCCACCACGTAACCCAACGCGGCAACAACCGCTCTTTAGTTTTTTTTGATGACGAGGATCGGCAAGCCTATTTGGATATTTTATCGAATTATGCCCAGAAACATTCCCTGCAAATCTGGGCATACTGTCTGATGGATAACCAGAGAAAATAGGGACACTCCCCATATTTGTGTTGCACCATTCACACTTCTACCGTACTATCTCTACATGCCAAGAATCGCTCGCATCATAGCTCCAGGCTATCCTCATCACGTAACCCAGCGTGGCAATAACCGCTCTTTGGTTTTTTTTGATGACGAGGATCGGCAAACATATTTGGATGTTTTAGCAAATTATTCCCAGAAACATTCCCTGCAAATCTGGGCATATTGCCTGATGGATAACCATCTCCACCTGCTGGTTGTGCCGGAAGCAGAGGACTCTCTGGCACGTGGCATCGGTCTGACAAATCAAGTTTACACGCAGTACTTAAACCGTAAATTGAATCAGTCTGGGCGTGTCTGGCAGAACCGTTTCTTTTCGTGCGTTGTTGAGAACAACCAATACCTATGGGCTGTCGCTCGCTACATAGAATGCAATCCTGTTAAAGCTGATATGGTTGTAGTAGCAGAAGAGTACCCATGGTCGAGTGCAAAAGCACATTTAACCGAGAAGAGTGATGCGCTACTTAATTATCCTTCTTGGCTGGAAGCAAATGAACGCAAATCTTATGCTGACTATGTAAAGAATTCCGACACTGAAATAGATAGCGCTATCCGCAAAGCCACCAGCACCGGGAGACCATTTGGGACTGAGTCGTTTATTGATGAAATGGAGTTTCTTGTAAACCGGTCGCTGCGGCCGAAAAAAGCGGGGCGACCACGAAAGAAGTGATAAATATGAGGAGTGTCCCGGGTTTAAAACGAAAACTGGGTCGTATGCCGAAAAAGTACAGTCAGGCGGCCAGGCTACATGACTTAATCCGAATTCTGGAAGCCCGCTACGGGGCAACAGTCGACGAACTGGTGGAAGAGTGTCAGGTGACGCGGCGGACCATCTATCGTGATCTGCAGGCAATTCTGGAAAAATTAGGGACACTCCCCATATTCTCTTGCAACATTCACTCTTCTACTCTATTATCTCCACATGCCAAGAATCGCTCGCATAATAGCCCCAGGCTATCCCCACCACGTAACCCAACGCGGCAACAACCGCTCTTTAGTTTTTTTTGATGACGAGGATCGGCAAACCTATTTGGATATTTTATCGAATTATGCCCATAAACATTCCCTGCAAATCTGGGAGAAAATAGGGACACTCCCCATATTTATGTTGCACCATTCACTTTTCTACCATATTATCCCCATATGCCAAGAATCGCCCGCATCATAGCCCCAGGCTACCCTCATCACGTAACTCAACGCGGTAACAAACGTTCTTTTGTTTTTTTTGATGACGAGGATCGACAAACCTATTTGGATGTTTTAGCGAATTATGCCCAGAAACATTCCCTGCAAATCTGGGCATACTGTCTGACGGATAACCATATCCACCTGCTGGTTGTGCCGGGAGCAGAGGACTCGCTGGCACGTGGTATCGGTCTGACAAATCAAGTTTACACGCAGTACTTAAACCGTAAATTGAATCAGTCTGGGCGTGTCTGGCAGAACCGTTTCTTTTCGTGCGTTGTTGAGAACAACCAATATTTATGGGCTGTTGCCCGCTATATTGAATGCAATCCGGTCAAAGCTGATATGGTTGCAGTAGCGGAAGAGTACCCATGGTCGAGTGCAAAAGCACATTTGATGGAAAAAAGTGATGCGTTGCTTGCTAATCCTTCTTGGTTGGAAGCAAAGGAATACAACTCTTATGTTGACTATGTAAAGAATTCCGACACTGAAATGGATAGCGCTATCCGTAAAGCTACCAGCACTGGGAGACCATTTGGGACTGAGTCGTTTATTGATGAGATCGAATTCCTTGTGAGTCGATCGCTTCGACCGAAAAAATCGGGGCGACCACGAAAGAAGAGATAAGTATGGGGAGTGTCCCTATTTTAAAACGAAGGCCCGGGCGAGTGCCGAAAAAATACAGTCAGGCGGCTCGGTTACACGACTTAATTCGGATTCTGGAAGCCCGCTATGGGGCAACAGTCGATGAACTGGTGGAAGAGTGTCAGGTGACCCGGCGGACCATCTATCGTGATCTGCAGGCGATTATCGATTCTGGTTATCCGCTGGTGAGTGAGCGGCAGGAGGATGGCTTTGTTCTGTATCGGTTTGTCTCCGGGTTCAGTAAAATTCCGCCGATCACCTTTTCTCTTGAAGAGTTGATGACCCTCTATCTGTGCCGTGGTCAGTTGGC
>JAOZOH010000207.1 GCA_029933365.1 Desulfuromusa sp.
TATCAGTGGCACACAGCTTTTATCTTTATCAGCTCACTTCATTCTAGGAGGCTGTCGGACTTTACAAAAATCTACTGCAAAATCGCCTGATCGGTTCATATTTCCGTATATTTTCGACAAATAGCGGTGCTATTCGCTCTCAAATCTACGAAAATCTGCCCTCGAACAGGCGATTTTTCGCTACGATTCGCAAAGACCGACAACCTCCTAGCAGTTTTTATAAATTGAGGTGCATGTCGCGACTATGCTGATAGCTGGTTCTCACTCTACCCGAACCTTGCGCATCACCAGCCGCAGCAAAGCCGGCGAAAGCCGGTTCAACAACAGACCGATGCGCTCTTTGCCACCGGGGAAGACTTCGGCACGACCTTTAACCATGGCAGCAATAATCTGCTCAGCACAGCTTTCAGCTGAGATCGCCGTCGCCTGACCCGGATCCATCTTGCCGTGGAGAGTGCCGTCACCACGCAGAGCGTTGCACGAGACATCGGTATTGACGAAACCGGGCGAGGCAACCAGAACTCGGATACCAGCATCGTGCACCTCGGAACGCAGAGCGTCCATAAAACCCTGCAGAGCGTGCTTGGCGGCGGCGTAGCCGGAGCGTTGTGGCGAGGAAAACTTCCCCATCACACTGCTGACTGCGACAATCTGCCCTGTACCCTGTTCGAGCATGTTGGGTAGAACCTTCTTGGTCAGATCGACCGCCGCTAAAAAATTAACCTCCAGCAGATGCCGGTAAACCTCCATGCTGGTCTCCGTTACCCGGTCGCGCTGGGTCATCCCGGCGTTGTTGATCAAGATTTCCACTTCACGTGGCAGCTCCCGAAGTTGGTTCCAGGCTGTTTCGATAGAGATTGGGTCGGCAAGGTCCATGACCAGACAGAGATGTTCATCTGGAGCAGTGCAACCCTGACGTACCGCCTCCAACTTATCGGTGGAACGCGCGGAGAGGATCAGCCGGGCTCCTCGTGCGGCCAGTGCGTGCGCCAGTGCGGCGCCGATGCCCGATGAGGCACCGGTGACCCAGACAGTCTTGCCGGTGAAATCCTTCATGGTCGAACCTCCTTATGGCGGCGAAAAAACAAAGAAAAAGAGCAGAGGAAGATCGGATTTTGGGGCCTCCATACGACTTTCAGCTTAATGGAATGGCTGATTGTTTGCCAACCTTTTCCGTCATCATTGCTAAGAGTTCTTCAGCACTAACTCGGCATCCCCTTTTATTTCCTCGCGGATTTAATTTGGTTTGACAATATAACATTTTTTTTTGGAATCCAGTCCATCTCCTCAACTTTTGTGTTATGATTTAAACATCTCAAACGCACAGGAGGAAGACATTATGTCAGTCTCTGAACCACCATACTTCTTATGGAAAAACCATTATAGTAAAAGTTGAAAACACTTGGATCGCAGCAACAATGTGATCCGAATCTGACTCCCTTGATGGGGTCCTTTCAGAAACAAAAGTAAAAAACGCCCTAGAAATTTTCGGGGCATTTTTTTGTTAAGGTGTGATAGAGAAAAGATTGATCTCAGGGACTGCCGTTGCCACTCTCCGCCGGGAAGATAATCAAACGATCACCGGGATGAAGCGGACCATGGAGATCGATACGGTTCCAGATCAAGATCGCAGCCAGAGGGACACGAAATTGTTCGGCAATGGTCGAAAGGTTATCACCGGATTGAACAATATAGATTCGCTTTTGCCTCTGCTGACTCCATTTTTGGTGGGCCTGATTGAAACGCTCTTGAAATCCTGGAGGCGTGTTGTCGGGCACCGCCAATGTGTGAATTCCTGCCGCCAGATAATGACCGCGCAACTCTGGGTTCAAATCCTTGATCCGCTTGAAGTCGGTCTGTGCTGTCTGTGACACCACCGTCAGGCTGGTCTCCTCGTAGCAAGTCAATTCAACGCTGGCAAATTTGACGGGAGGATAGTAGTCCTTATCCTGGAGGTTAAAACCATAAAGTTCTGGCTGGGTCAAAATCAGTTTAGCTGAAAGGATTCGGAATAGATAACGCTGGGTTTCCAACGGCAAGTAGAGACGGTAGAAGTTGTTAACTCCCTGAGCCAGAATTTCTGCCTGTAGCCCCTCCTTTCCCATATTGAATGCCGCTGCCGTCAAGCTCCAGGAGCCAAATTTTTCATAAAGCACAGAAAAATAAGCTACTGCAGCCTTGGTCGAAGCGGTCAAACTTCTGCGCTGATCAATGGAACTATTGACGCTCAAACCGTAACGTCTACCGGTTTCCGGTAGAAATTGCCAGAAGCCGATTGCCCCCTTGGGTGAGCCGACATGCGGTCGCAAGGCACTTTCAGCCAGAGCAATATATTTCAGGTCGTCAGGCAACCCGGCCCGGGAAAGGATGGCTTCGATAACTGGTAAATAGCGGGTGGAGCGCTTCAGCCATAAAACCGCCTGATCCCGATCCCAGAGAGAGAGCAGGAGCTCCTTCTCCATCCGCTCCCGTACATCGGTATCATTCAGCGGAACCGGTTCACCACAAAATGTCAGTGGCTGTTCCAAACGGAGGCTTTCCTCCAAGGGAGGAATAGAAGATTCCCCACCTGCGGCAAATACAAATCCACTGAAAAACAGACAGACCAGCAGCCATCCTATAAACCATAAGCGCAAAAACATGATTTTCCTTAAAACCGGCTATTCACAGATTCAAAAGATAAAAACATATATACAGTATATCGATATCCTGAAAAGATATTATACCGCAGTACGCTGACTTTTTGCGCCTCTATCATTTACTTTCCGCAGCACTTCTTGTACTTCTTCCCGCTGCCACAAGGGCAGGGATCATTTCGACCGATCTTGGTGACGCTGATCGGCTGCGACTTGACCATGTTCCCTTCGGTGAACAACCACTTCTTTCTCTTGCGCTTGAACTGGCCACACTCGTGGTGACTGCGGATAGCTTCCTTATCGCGAAAGCGGGCAATAAACTCGACCTCACCCTCCTCATCCTTCGGCCCGCCAGCCGTTGTCCCTATAATCTCGAGACCATGCCATTCTGAATTTTCAGCCCAGGTCTTGGTCCCTTTGTGATCATACCCCTCGCGATGATCGGGATGGGTGCTGTTATAAATAAAATCGACATCGACCTTGACGTGGGCCGAGTAACGCGCCCGCATCAGTTGTTCCGCTGTTTCAGCAGCTATCTTCCCGGTGATGATTGGTTCGCAGCAGGCGGCATAATCGTTGCCGCTACCGCAAGGACAGCTATTCATGGTCATTCTCCTTCATGAGCCAAATATATAAGTTTGCCGAAGTCACTTCATCCTCCGGTCATAAAAAATGCCCCTGCAACCAGTGCCAGTACAACCCGATAGTAGCCAAAAATAGCCAACCCATGACGATTCAGATAGCCAACCATCCACTTTACTGACAAGAGCGCCGCGACAAACGCAAAGACGACACCAACTGCGAGGGAAAGTGCATCAAAAGTCTGTAGCATGACCTGGCCATGTTTCAACGCATCGTAAGCAGTAGCGGCACTCAAAGTGATCAGCCCAAGTAAAAAACTGAATTCCACCGCAGCGGAGAGGGACAAACCCACCAGCAACCCACCGACGATAGTGACCAAGCTACGGCTGACTCCGGGCCACATAGCGATACACTGGATGAAACCGATGATCAAAGCCATCTTCCAGGTCAGTTCGACAATCGATCGGCCACTGTCTGCAGACCGATCACCCTTACGTTGATTCCAGCGACTGACGGCAAGAATTGCCACGCCACCGACAAACCAGGCCACAATCACCGGCCAGGTGCCAAACAGATAGGATTTAATCAGCTTATTGAAGAGCAACCCGATAACAGCTGCAGGAAGAAACCCAGCGAGGATACTGATCAACAATTGGCACCCTTCGGTATCTTTTCCGATCAAGCCGCGCAACATCTGCTTGACCCGCCGAAAATATAATCCCAGCACAGCGATAATCGCACCGATTTGAATGCAGATGGTGTAAGCGTCGACGGCTTCCTTGGTGCGCTCTTTTTGTTCAACTGAAGCAGATGGATTTTCGCCGA
>JAOZOH010000069.1 GCA_029933365.1 Desulfuromusa sp.
TGCTGATCCGCTCATGTTTGGTCTTCATACTGGCACGATTAACAATCAATCGGCTGGTCACTTCGGCGATGGTTTCAACTTCAACCATATTGTTGGCTTTGAGTGTCCCACCAGTGGAAACCAGATCGACAATTCGTTCCGACAAACCAACCAGCGGTGCCAATTCAATGGACCCATAAAGTTTAATCAATTCAACCTGAATACCCTTGGCCGCAAAATAACGCTCTGTCACATTGGGATATTTGGTTGCAACGCGAATGTTTGACCAATTCAGGGGGTTATCTTTTTCTTTAAGTAACTTCGGTTCAGCAACCACCAGGCGGCAATAACCAAACTTAAGGTCGAGCGGTTCATAGAGCTCTTTTCCCTGTTCCAGCAACGTATCCTTGCCCACCACGCCGAGATCGGCACAACCATATTCAACATAGGTCGGGACATCGGTTGCCCGCACTGCCATGAAACGAAATTTTTGCTCTGGATTCTCAAAAACCAGCTTACGGCTTTTTTCACTCATTTCGGGACAAGTAATGCCAATTTGGGCAAACAGCTCCATCGAATCCTGCATAATCCGCCCCTTTGGCAGGGCGAAGGTGATCCAGTCACTCATAGTTTGATACCTTCTTGTATCCCCTCTCCCTTAGGGAGAGGGCTAGGGTGAGGGGGATTTTTACTACTAAAATACCCCCCTCATCTGGCCCATGGCCACCTTCTCCCTCAGGGAGAAGGCAATAAAATAGAAGTAGTTACACTATTCCTGTTCCCGCCGGATGTTAGCACCTAACGCTGCCAGCTTCTTTTCGATATTTTCATAACCACGGTCCAGATGATAGATGCGCGAAACTTCAGTGGTGTTTCCTGCTGCCAAACCAGCTAAAATCAGGGATGCACTGGCACGCAGATCGGTAGCCATCACCGGAGCACCAGTCATTTCATTCGTGCCACGAATAATTGCACTGTGTCCATCGATCTGGATATCAGCCCCCATCCGTTGCAATTCACAGACATGCATAAAACGATTTTCAAAAACCGTCTCAGAGATACGGCTGGTCCCCTCCGCTTTAGTCATCAAGGCCATGAACTGAGCTTGCATGTCGGTCGGAAACCCAGGGAAAACACTGGTGCGGATATCAACCGGTGCCAGTTTTTCTGACCCGATGACCCGCAAACCATCTGCTTCCGGCTGGATAACTGCACCGGCCTCGATCAACTTACTGATCAGTGCTTCCTGATCCTCGCTGATTGCGTTATGTACCAGTACGTTGCCTGCCGTGATGGCTGCAGCTATCATGAACGTACCCGCTTCAATCCGATCAGGGATAACGCGACATTTGAGAGGATTGAGATTCTTAACCCCTTGGATATGAATAATCGCTGTACCTGCCCCTTCGATATTTGCCCCCATGCTGTTCAGGGCATTTGCCAATTGTACAATTTCTGGCTCACGAGCAGCATTTTCCAGTACTGTTTCACCATCCGCAAGAGCAGCTGCCATCAGCAGGTTCTCGGTTCCGCCAACCGTTGGTAGATCAAAAGAGATTTTTGCCCCGCACAATTTTTCTGCAGTGGCCTCAACATAACCGTGATCAAGTTTAATTGTAGCCCCGAGAGCTTCCAGCCCTTTCAGATGGAGGTTGATCGGTCGAGCACCAATGGCACAACCCCCTGGCAAACTGACCCGAGCTTGGCCAAATCGAGCCAGTAACGGCCCCAAGACTAATACCGAAGCTCGCATAGTTTTCACCAGCTCATAGGGAGCTTCAACACTCCTGATTTTATCCGAATTAATCTGGTAACAATCTCCTTGAGTAGCAACTTCAGCGCCCAGTTCCCGCAACAGCTTCACCGCCGTATTGATATCTCTAAGGGCAGGAACATTACTGATTTCACTCTGACCTTTCGCCAGCAGGGTCGCAAACAACAGCGGTAAAGCCGAATTTTTTGCACCACTAACTTGAACTTCCCCGTTAAGCGGCACTCCACCGTGGATAACTATTTTTTCCAAAACAATCCCTTTTCTATTTCTGACCACCAACGACACGCGGTTGACCAGAATAATCTTCACGTACAAATATATTGATCAGGCCAGCAGCAGCAAATATTGTTTTAACCGCCTCGGCCTGTTGGTAGCCAATTTCGACCAGCAACCAACCTTTAGGCTTAAGTCGACTTGCTGCCTGATCGGCAAGACGCTGATAACAATCCAAACCTTCATTCTCCGCCAACAGAGCCAACGGGGGCTCAAAACAGCGCACTTCTGGCATCAGTTCATCCCATTCCTGCTGCGCGACATAAGGAGGATTAGAGACAATCAAATCATACCGTTGCGCAGGGAGTTCCGCAAGGTCTCCCTGTAGCAGTTTGACACGTTCGGTCAGCTGGTGTTTTTCAAGATTTTCCTGAGCAATTTTCAATGCTGCAGTTGAAATATCCAAGCCGGTCATCTGCCAATCCGGCAACTCACTCGCCAAGCTGATAACAATAGCACCGCTTCCCGTACCAACATCCAGAAGCTCCCCCTTGGTTTCAGCTCGCGCGATGGCTTCCTCCACCAGAATTTCAGTATCAGCACGCGGGATCAGAACGGCTTCTGTCACTTTAAAATTTAACGACCAAAATTCAGTCGACCCGAGTAAATATTGTAATGGCTCACGCTGGCCACGGCGTTTCACCAGCGGTCGAATAGCTTCAAGCTCCGCAGCAAGCAAGGGGCGATCATAGTTAAGATAAAGACCAACCCGATCTAACTTTAGAACATGCGCTAACAATAGCTCTGCATCAAGACGTGGATTATCAATCCCTTTTCCGCTGAAAAAATCGGTTGTCCAGCGCAGTAATTTTAGCAGAGTCCAGATTTCGCTCAAACGCTAGCCTTCCTGTTGACTCATCTGAGCAGCCTGTTGATCCGTGATCAGAGCATCAATAATTTCATCAACATCGCCCTGCATGATGGCATCCAACTTGTAGAGGGTCAGCCCGATACGGTGATCGGTACAACGTCCCTGAGGATAATTATAGGTGCGGATTCGCTCACTTCGGTCACCACTGCCAACCTGACCTTTACGGTCAGCGGCCATCTCAGCTTGCTGATCCGCCAACATCTGATCATAGATCCGTGACTTCAACACTTTTAGTGCTTGCGCCTTATTTTTATGCTGTGATTTACCATCCTGACAAGAAACGACCACGCCGGTCGGGATATGAGTCAAACGGACTGCCGATTCGGTCTTATTGACGTGCTGACCACCAGCTCCTGAAGCACGATAGAGATCAACTCGCAAATCAGCAGGTTTGATATCAATATCGACATCCTCAACTTCGGGAAGGACCGCAACTGTGCAAGCTGAGGTATGAATACGTCCTTGAGTTTCAGTATCAGGAACCCGCTGCACCCGGTGCGTTCCGCTTTCAAATTTAAGCCGGGAGTAAACCCGCTCACCGCTGATTAAAGCAATCACCTCTTTGAAACCACCCCCATCGGTCTCCGAGGTACTCATCATCTCAACCTTCCAATGGTTGCGATCGGCATAGCGGCTATACATGCGGAACAAATCGGCAGCAAACAATGCCGCCTCATCACCACCGGTCCCGGCACGAATTTCCAGAATAATATTTTTATCGTCATTAGGGTCTGTAGGAAGTAATAGTAACCGCAACTGTTCTTCTATTTCGGTCTGTTGCTGTTCCAGGTCTGGAAGCTCCGCCTTAGCCAACTCCTTCATCTCCGGATCGCTGTCCTGCAACAGTTCCCGATTGCCTTCAATATCGTTACAGACTTGTTTATACTGACCGTAAACTGTGACCACTGCAGATAGATCGGAATGCTCTTTAGCCAATTCACGATAGCGATTCTGATTAGAAGTCACACTAGGATCAGAGAGCAGCCCTTCAACTTCACGAAAGCGATCAACTACATCTTCCAGATTTGCAAACATAGGAATCTTTCAAATATTACGCAAAAAAAAAGCGGCCCCATCGGGCCGCTTTTTTCAATTTTACCCGATTATTTCTGGGCGTACTTTTTGCGGAAGCGTTCGATCCGACCTGCGGTATCGATCAGCTTCTGCTTACCGGTATAAAACGGATGGCACGCAGAACAAATTTCTGTGTGAATCTCCCTGCCGAGAGTCGAACGGGTTTCAAAAGTGTTCCCGCAATCACAGCGAACGGAGCATACTTCATACTTGGGATGGATACCTTCTTTCATCTTCTTTTTCTCCTTAGCGACCTGGCTTTTATACAGGCCTATAGTATTTGCGTCAAACAAACCAGCTAAATAGCACTTTTAACCGTTTTGAGCAAGAAAAATTATCCAACAAAACTACGATTCTCTTGAGATACGATGGCTAAGCTAAAAATTCGTCCTGCAAGGCGCAGTGCCTTTTCAAGGGTGAAGGCATACATACGTATGTCGAGATCTTGAAAAAGTGCCGCAACACCGCAGGTCGTATTTTTTGCGACGCCATTATTGGTTCATTGAATCGAGAAACTCCTGATTTGTCTTTGTTTCAGCCATTTTTTCCAGCAAAAACTCCATCGCGTCAACCGTATTCATCGAGGAAAGAACCCGGCGTAACAGCCAGATACGCTGCAGTTGGGCCGGGTCAAGCAAAAGATCTTCTTTCCGGGTACCAGAACGGTTAATATCCATAGCCGGGAAAGTACGCTTATCTGCCAAACGTCGATCCAAATGCAGTTCCATGTTACCGGTTCCTTTGAATTCCTCAAAGATAACCTCATCCATTTTGCTACCAGTATCAATGAGTGCAGTCGCAATAATCGTTAAACTGCCCCCCTCTTCAATATTCCGAGCGGCACCGAAGAAGCGTTTTGGCTTATGCAATGCGTGGGCGTCAACACCACCTGAAAGAATCTTACCACTGGAGGGAATAATTGTATTGTAGGCACGGGCCAGTCGGGTAAGAGAGTCGAGGAGAATCACCACATCGCGCTTATGTTCCACCAGGCGACGTGCTTTTTCAATAACCATCTCAGCAACTTGAACATGGCGGTTGGCAGGCTCATCAAAAGTTGACGAGATAACCTCACCATCAACATTACGCAACATGTCGGTCACCTCTTCCGGCCGTTCATCGATCAATAAAACGATCAGGTAGACTTCAGGATGATTAGTTGCTATTGCATTGGCAATATTCTGCAACAGGACCGTTTTACCAGTGCGCGGCGGAGCCACAATAATACCGCGCTGCCCTTTGCCAATCGGGGCTGCCAAATCAATGACCCGAGTTGCTTGATTGTCTGGTGTCGTTTCCAGCATTAATCGCTCATCAGGAAATAAAGGGGTAAGGTTATCAAAGAAGGTCTTCTCCCGCATCTTTGCCGGGTCTTCAAAGTTAACTTCCGCAACCTTTAGCAGAGCGAAATAGCGTTCACCCTCTTTCGGTGGTCTGATCTGCCCGGCAACGGTGTCACCGGTGCGCAAAGCAAACCGCCGAATTTGAGATGGTGAGATATAAATATCATCAGGGCCAGGCAGATAGTTGGCATCTGGAGCCCGCAAAAAACCAAAACCATCCGGCAGAATTTCCAACACCCCTTCACCGTAGATTGCTTTCTTCTGCGCAGCAGTCGCCTTGAGAATCGAATAGATCAGATCCTGACGGCGCATTCCACCAATCTCGTCCAGGTTAAGCTCTTTGCCGAGAGTAATTAATTCGGCCATTTTAGTTTGTTTCAGGTCTTTCAAGTTCATAAATGTACTCCAGCCCTCCATTTAAAGGGCGTACACAGAGACCATGACTGGCCTTCTGCAGATAAAAAAGGGCGATAAAACCTATCTACTTTTACAAATATCTAAATCGTTGGATTCCTATAAGGCAACAAATTGTCGCGCTTAGAAAAACGGATCAGTGTTGAGGCAGGGTTAATATCTATGTGTATTTTTTATAATTTATAGTTAACTCAGAACTCTTATTTCAGGCAGCAATATCTCTTGATTGGTTTTATTAGAATTTTTTTTGAGGAAATATATTTTAAAACCTGCACCAGCAGATAATAGAGCGGGTAGGCGCTTTAAACACCTTCACTAAAGTCGCTTTTACCCGCTTTATCTTTCTATGTCAACCTTGAAACGTAAAAATCAGCTTTTATCCCTGATTACAGCTTGATGATCTCGCAAAAACTAATCAGATGGCTAAGCAAAAATTTCGTCCCACAAGGCGTAGTGGTTTTGCGAGGGTGAAGGCATACAAGTTGTATGTCGAGATCTCGAAAAACTGCTGCAACACCGTGGGGCGGACTTTTTGCGACGCCATCAAGCTTTACTGTAAAGAGTCAAGCAGGCTCGGGCTGATTCCAGAAGTGATCTCGGAAAACAGGTTATTATACATTTCCGGGAGTATCGATACCCCATCTTTATCAGGATTTTCATCCAATACCCGTTCGATTCCAGCCAAACTGATATTTTTTACCCGCACCAGGTCAGTTCTATTGAAATAAGCTTCATCAAAGTCCGGATACTGCAGCACCAGAGCTTGAAAACTCTCCGTTCCAGCCAGTTGCCACAGAATCTGGCCGTTACGATCGATGACAGCTGCGGTAGCTCGAACATCATTATAGCGAGTTGTCAATGTTTCCAGCTTCGTCCGTGAACGTCGAGTTTCCTCAATTTGCTCACCAGAAAAAACCACCACCAGTACAGCGTCAACGACATTCTGCCGAGCTATCTCAGATACCGTGGCGGCATCAAAAGCATAACCTTGTGGCCACCCGGACTCATCATGAGGGCTCCCAGCACTTAAAAGTGAAAGGGCGGTCAATTCCGGACTGGCTGACAGCGCGCGAACATCAAAATAGCCCTTCTTTTTTTTCAATTGTTCAACCAAAAATTCATGTTTCCCACTGGTTGAACGAGCCAGCATATCAAACAAAATATCTTTTTCTGGATAGTTTAAGGGACTATTGTAGTCAACCATAAGGGGTAAAACACCCAGCACCTGAACCCGGGTTTGATACTCCTGCTTTGGAATCTGATACTTGCCGCTGGCACAACCGGAAAGAAAAACAATCAACAAGCCACAGAACAACCACTTTTTCATCTCAAACCTCCTGAATTCTTTTCAATTGATAATAATTTGATGCACTCGCAAAAATGAATCAGATGGCTAAGCAAAAATTTCGTCCCACAAGGCGTAGTGGTTTTTCAAGGACGAAGGCATACACATGGCATGTCAAGGTCTTGAAAAACCGCTGCAACACTGTGGGGCGGACTTTTTGCGACGCCATCATAAGATAAAGGTAGCAGAAGATTCCCCGATGTGGAAGCTTAGCATTCAAGAAAAACTGATTTTACGATTTTCTGCGGGAATTTTTTCTGCATGATAATTCTCCCGCCCCCAGCAAAGCAGTTCATCCGGAGTCGCGTTAAACAATTCTTCCGGTGGTGACTGATTTAAGAAATCCAACGCCCGCCAAAGCATATTTGAGCCATTTTCCCGGGTAATCAAACCAATATCCCCATTCCGCTTGCTCAATTTCTTATCATTATCCCCAAAAGCCAGTGGCAGATGAAAATAATCAGGGGGAATGGTATCAAGGCATCGATAAAGGTAGATCTGCCGAGGGGTCGATGAGAGCAGATCAGCACCACGAACAATTTGTGTAATCCCGGCATCAATATCGTCAATAACCACAGCCATCTGGTAGGCAAACAACCCATCACTACGATGGAGGACAAAATCGCCGACCTCTTTTTCCAGATTTTGCTGCTGTTCCCCAAAGATTCCATCGTGAAAGATAATTTCTTCATCTGGAACACGTAACCGCATTGCGCGTTCAGAACGACTTCCACGAAACCCTTCCCGGCACGTACCAGGGTAGATAGGCCCTTCTTCTCCCGGATGTGGGGCACTGGCTAAAATTTCTCGGCGGGTGCAACTACAGGCAAAAATCCGCCCTTGTTCACGTAGCTGTTCCAGCACCTGCTGGTAACGTGCAGAACGGTGACTCTGGTAGATAATTTCACCATCCCATGCAAAACCCAATTGTTCCAGCAGTCGCAGCATGGCATCGGCTGCACCTGGGATAACCCGCGGCGGGTCAAGATCCTCAATCCGGATCAACCAACTCCCGGCACAACACTTTGCCTGCAGATAACTGCCCATTGCAGCCAGCAAGGTGCCAAAATGAAGAGGTCCTGTGGGGCTGGGGGCAAAGCGCCCAATAACAGGCGGAACCCTTTGATTTCGTTGCAGCTGATCTTTTATTTGATTGTCCATTGCCGCAGATGATGCAACCTTGAATAATCAACTGTCAAGCAACCTGATTATTTAGATAACCATAAAAGAAGCACTCACAAAAATGAATCAGATGGCTAAGCAAAAATTTCGTTCCACAAGGCGTAGTGGTTTTTCAAGGACGAAGGCATACATATAGTATGTCAAGGTCTTGAAAAACCACTGCAACACCGTGGGGCGGACTTTTTGCTTAGCCATCATAAAAGAGAGCATTGACAATACATTTGCGTTCAGTGTATTCATTACTTGAAAAGTTATCTTTAGGAGGTCAAAGTGGTTATCACACGCGCAACAGAATACGCCGTCAGAACTGTTATCTTTTTAGCTCAGCAACCAAAAGATGACATCGTATTAAAAAAAGATATCTGTCGCACCCAAGAGGTGACCCCGGCATTTTTGACAAAAATTCTGCAACCACTGATCAAAGCAGGAATTGTCAATTCACAACGAGGTGTCGGCGGGGGGTTCCTCCTGGCAAAAGATCCGCAAGAAATTACCATGCTTGATATTCTTCAAGCAGAAGAAGGCCAGTTAAAATTAAACCATTGCCTCGTCGATGCAAATTTCTGCCACCGTGATACTTACTGCTCGGCTCACGAAGTTTGGCACGATGCGCAGCATGAAATGGCCGAAGTTTTGGAACGCTATAGTGTTGCTGATCTGGTTCGCAGGGAAAAAGAAAAATTAGCATTCCTGAATAATAAAACCGTTTAAAGACTGAAATTATCGAGTTTTTCAAAAAAGGGGCACAGGATTAACCTGTCGCCCCTTTTTTAATTGCTGCAACACCGTGGGACGGACTTTTTGCGACGCCATCAAACCTGGCATAAAAAAACCCTGGACTCCAGGAGGGATTAGGATATCCAGGGTAAAGCAGAAGGCTGCCACAGCCTTCTGTAAAATAACGAATCTCTAGGAGGCTGTGACCGCCTCCTGATTTTATTTTACTACGTCACCGAACCCCGTCAAACGCTCATTGCAATTAATTTTATTTAAGATTCTCCTCTGGGTAGGCATTGATATGATGATTCAAAGATTATTTAATGGGTTTTTACATAAACCCACCCCTATAGAGGTGCTCAAAAAATAAACACGCTTGCCTTTTTTTTAGCCATATCCAACAAAGAATGGTCTGATGGGGTCGGGAGACAATTGACAAATCTCTCATTGGTAAGCTAGAGTCGCTTAACAAACGCAACAAGAACAACGTCTTTATCCAGAGTGGTGGAGGGAGAAGGCCCTTTGAAGCCACGGCAACCAACGTTCCTTTTAGTAAAAAGGAAACAGTCGGTGCCAATTCCTGCCCTGTAGAAAAACTGCCTCAGGGACAGATGGGGACGGTCCTGAGGTACAAGATAATCACTGTATCCACAAGGCCCTTTCCTGAAACCGGAGAGGGCTTTTTTGTTGCCACTTGTCATAGGGGATATAGTTTGGATAACAGCATCGGTATTGTGACCACAAAATATGCAGATTTTGATGTCGAGTTGCAGCTCGAGAGTGGTCGATTGCTGGGTCCCCTGACCTTAGCCTATGAAACCTACGGAGAACTGAATCAGGACGCATCTAACGTCATTCTGGTCACCCATGCCTGGACTGGCAACGCTCACGCCGCCGGATTCCACACAGAAGAAGATCGCAAACCCGGATGGTGGGACAACATGATCGGCCCGGGAAAAGTTCTCGACACCAATCACTACTTTATCCTCTGTAGTAACACCATCGGTTCCTGTAATGGTTCGACCGGACCAACCAGCATTAACCCCCGTACTAAGCGCCCTTACCGCCTCAGCTTCCCTGTTCTTATGGTCCGCGATATGGTTCGCGCACAGAAGTTACTGCTTGACTACCTTGGCATCAAGTCTCTGTTCTCAATCGTTGGCGGTTCTATGGGAGCAATGCAGGCCATCGAGTGGGCGATCCATTTCCCAGAGATGGTTCGTTCGATTGTCCCCATTGCCGGAACCGGGCGTACTTCACCCATGGCGATTGCCTTAAATGCATTGGCCCGGCAAGCGATTTACAATGATCCTCTGTTTAAAAAAGGAAATTATCAACCAGAACACCCCCCTGCGGACGGTTTAGCTCTGGCACGAGCGGTGGGACATATCTCATTCTTATCAGACACGTCGATGCAGTTAAAATTTGAGCGGCGGTTTTCGGTGCGGGACGGGATGTTCGATTTTTTCGGCAAATTTGAAATTGAGCGCTACCTTGATTACAACGGTAAAAACTTTGTTGATCAGTTTGATACCAATTCATTCCTCTATCTGGCAAAAGCTCTCGATCTCTACGATGTTGCCTGGAACTTTGATTCAATCAGTGAAGCTCTGGAGAGAATCAGCTGCCAGTCCCTCTGGTTCGCCTTCACTTCTGACTGGCTCTATCCCCCGCAGCAAACAGAAGAGCTTGTAGACGAGCTCAAACGGCAGAACAAACCGGTCAACTACCATTTAATCGATTCGGATTACGGTCATGACTCGTTTCTGGTTGAACCGGAGAAGTATCTTCCACTGTTGAAAGAATTTCTTGATCAGATTAATTCTTAAAAATACAGCTGCCGATTAATGCACTGAGCCGTAGACGCTTTTCTTCTCGCCCCAATAGGCATCATAAATATGCTGGTAAACTTGGCCACAGCGCTGATCATAGTACTCCTTCGAATACACCTCAGGTAACTCATCCAAAATGATTTCGATCGTCTGTCGAACCGCCGCACGGGTCATCTCTTTCTTACGCCAATCGAGAACCAGTTTTTCCTGCTTTAGTTTTTCCAATAGCTGCCCCGCCACCTTTTTAACTTGCTTGCACTCTTTATCTGTCAATTCTGGTGGTGGCCTGAACAATAAGTCAAAAACGGCCAACTCCTCCTCAGAAATTTCTTCTCTGACATGGCGACGCTCTTCCTCATTGAGATCCTGAGCGAACTTGATCAGCTCTTCGAATATCTCTTCCACATTACGGGCACCGCTGTTGTACTCCTCAATCAACCGCTGGAAACGTTCCAGATAATCGATGCGGGATCGGTTGAGGGTCAGCAGAAGAAGAAGTTTCTTCTCTAAAGCAGTTTTGAGCTTCTCCAGTTCAGTCCGTTTTTTCCCTTTGTCAAATTGTTTCTTCAGGGCTTCAAAATCGACCTGCGAGATATCAAGCGGCCCGCCATATTCATTTTCTGATGGCTCACGGATAATATAACCTTCTGCCGCAATCGATTCATCGAGCAATCCCTCGACTTGCTCCATCACTGTGGAAATGTCAACGTCCGGCTCCAACGACTTGATCGCCTCGGCAATATTAACAATCACCGCCCGTTTTGGGCCAAACTCGCTGGCCGCCGGGTCGGGCAGAATTGCTTTGTAGATCCGTTTCACCCAGTTGGCCAGCCCGGTGTAGGATTTTTTCGATTTTTCACTTTCCAGAATCGCTTCTACAGCCTGATCACGTAAAGCAATGTAATCAAAGTCCTTGGCTGCCAAAAGTTGAGTCAAGCTCACACCACGTCGTTTAAGAAAAATTTCTGTCTCCGTGAGTTTTTCACGCAGTTTTTCGACAAGAAAAGCTTTAACCCTGACCGGACATTCCCCGTCCTTAATATCGTCACCCGATGCTGAACCGTAGATAGCCAGTGCCTTCTGCATATTGCGGAAAACACCAACGTAATCGACAATCAGTCCGTTAAGCTTATCCTTGAAAACCCGATTAGCCCGAGCGATGGTCTGCATCAATGTGTGATTGCGCATCGGTTTGTCAAGATAGATGGTGTTACAGCAAGGCACATCAAAACCGGTAATCCACATGGCACAGACAAACACCAAGCGGAAAGGATGATCTGCGTCCTTGAACTGTTTTTCCAGATCCTCCTTGACCATCCGCAACCGGTGCGGTTTAAAATCGATCCCTTTTTCGGCAAAGAGTTCCAGCTCGTTTTGCCCTTGGGAAACCACCACCGCCATATCGGTCTCTTCCATGTAGGCAATTTTCTCCAGCAGCCTTTCGCGTTTCAAATCGGTACGGGAAAGCGCCAATTCATCCTTCAGATGGATAATTTCCCGCTGCCATTGGGCCTGTACTTTTTCGTACATCAGCACCGCAGTCAACTTATCAATCGCAATAAACATCCCCTTGCCGCGTTGCCCCCGACCGGTGAAGTGCTGCACCACATCCTCGGCAACCTTGTCCAGGCGTTCTTCACGGGTAATCAGATGATATTCGCGAGCAAACTCCCGCTCCAGTTTGCGCTCCTGCGCTTCATCCAACTCAGCCTCTTCGAGCAAGTTTTCCATATCCTCATTGAGGTTTTCGTTGGTCAGTTGCAGCTCAGGAATACGGTTTTCGTAGTAGAGGGGAACGGTCGCTTTATCGTCGACCGACTGTTTAAAATTGTAGATACTGACGTAATTACCAAACACCTTGCGGGTCAGTTCCTCCCCGGCCATCAAAGGGGTTCCGGTAAAACCGATAAATGCGGCATTCGGCAGAGCATTACGCATATTCAGGGCAAAAATGTCATACTGGCTGCGGTGGGCTTCGTCAGTGATAACGATGATATCGAAACGATCAGAGAGCTGAGGATAAGTTCCCCCCTTGTCAATGCGGAATTTCTGGATCAAGGTGAAGATAAAGCGGTGATCCTCGCGCAATAAATCCTTGAGGTGATCGCTACTCTGAGCATGGATTCTCTTTTCTTCCTCGGTAACCACACCACAATTGGCAAAATTCTTATAGATTTGTCCATCAAGTTCCTGGCGATCGGTAACTATCAGAAAAGTCCAGTTGCCGGTCAGCTTGCGCAATACTTTCTGCGAAAAAAAGACCATCGAATAACTCTTGCCGCTTCCCTGAGTATGCCAGAAAACCCCAAGCTTACCCTGATTCTGTTTGAGGTTATTGACTGCCTCGACCGCATTGTTGACACCATGGAGCTGATGGTTCTTGGCAACCAGTTTTTGCAGCCCCTCTTTACTTTCTGAAAACAGAATGAAGTTTTCTACCAGATCCAGAAGACGAGTCTTATCACAAGTCCCTCGAATCATTGTTTCCAGACTGATCTTCCCCTCTTCCCCTTCGTCGTTGATCTTTTTCCACTCGGCAAAGTGTTCCCATTCGGCGGTCATGCTGCCGATGCGAGATTGACTGCCGTTGCTGAGGATGATGAAAGCGTTGTACCAGAAGAGCTGGGGAACAGCCGTTTTATAGTCTTTCAGATTATCGTTAAAAGCATTTTCAACCTTTTTATGTGAGGCTTTCAGTTCAATAAAAACCAGCGGCAAGCCGTTGACAAAACCGATCAAGTCAGCGCGGCGTTTGTACATTTCACCAGTTATCCAGAATTGAGAGGTGAGGAAGAAATCGTTGTTCTCGGGATTGTTCCAATCAATCACCCTGACGGTTTCGGCGACTGGTTCACCCTTGCTATTTTCAAAGCTAACTTTGACACCATTTTTCAGCAGCAGATAAATTTCTCGGTTAGCTTGAACCGGGGTCATCAAACTGCGGTCACGGGTCAGTTCTTCGATGGCGAGGTTGAGGGCTTTGTCAGGCAGGGATTGATTGAGGAGTTGCAGTGTGGCATGAAGTTTTGGTCGCAGAACGACCTCAGAACTGGTCGCACGACCCAACGTAGCTGACGAACCAAAAGACTCTTCGTAACAGTTGCACGCAGTCCATCCCAATTTTTCCAACAGAGCTACACTCGGCTGTTCTATGAGATTGTCTTCAGAATATTGATTCACGATCCCCCCTTGGGTTCGTATTATCCAGAGGCAAGAAATACATTAGCTCGCAAATTATAACATCTTGTTTTTAAAAGAATTTTTAAATAAACCTATAAAAAAAACAGTTCCATGCAAATAGGGTCATCATTGCCCTGCATATTGGAAATACACATTTCCCCTCCACTTTTCCAGACAAAAACCTGACCGATAAGGGCGCAACCAATAGCTTTATGCCCAGTACGGGAGATATTTGACATACCTCTTTGAGGAACTTTCAGGATCCTCAAACTTTTCAAAATCGAAGCGATTTTTTGCTTCTTTGAATTCAAGGTGTTCGCCCTCAGAAGGTATCGTCAGCCATTGTTCCAGTTGCTCCAACATTATATGCATAGACATCCTCCATACCTTTGATACTGGTTCCTAATTCAGTCATATCGACAAAACCGATTGTCTTACGAAATATAATTTTAGCCGGTTTCGCTTGATTAAGAAAAACTCCCATATTGTTCTCAAAATTGCTAGGAATGTAACATTATTGAGAACAAACATAGAGGAAATCAACCAGCATCAAACCTTCACCCGCCGCAATGCTCGATTAACTGCCAGTAAATCAAACGCATCAGGGTCAAAAGGTCCTCGCCAGCGGAGATATTCCTCATGTTGTTCATGATTGGGATCAAGCATTGCTTCGCGATATTGGTCATAACCATAATGGCTGCCGCAGTCTTCGGGTGGGCAGGTGTTGGCGCCATCGAGGCAGAGGGGCGATTTCATAGCGGGGTTTTCCGGGAGTATCCGCTGCAACACGACCTGATGCTGCCAGTTGTCGCCGAAATCGTAAATGTAGGTAAGCTGATCCCCTTCCTGCTTGAGCAGACAATAGAGTGAAATACTATTGTCGTTGATGGTGTAATCGGCAAAGTCAGGATCGGGATGACCGAACATGATTCCCCCTTTATTAAAGGAATAGAGGTGG
>JAOZOH010000208.1 GCA_029933365.1 Desulfuromusa sp.
CCGTACGCACGGTGGTGTGGGAGGACGGCGGAAGTAATTCCGCCTCCTACCCGATTTTGAAAAGGGTTTCGTCAATAAAATAACAGATCACTATTTTAGCGCCAAAATAATGACGAAATTGTAAGAAGGCTTTACTTGTGTGATTGACGCTGATGCAATAATAATTTGAACCACCGGGATGAGGCGTTGCAGAATAATAAATATATGACCGTCATATATTTGACGAACATGCGACCATTTTCCAACAATTTAAGGCCAGCAGACAATTCTATAATAATAAAACTCATAAAAGATTATTATTCTGTGAACTGCAACCTATTGAAATGAAAAGTGATTATTCGCCCCAAATTATTATCCTTTCTTTTCTAATGAGCTTGGCACGACTTATGTAATAATAACATGTTGAATGATACACAGGAAACGCATAATTCTTAGCTATGGGGGAAAAAATGAAATGTCCAAAGTGTAAGGGAAGGATGTATAGCGAAAAGTATTATGATTTTGTTCGAACCTTTGATGCTTGGAAATGCAGTGTCTGCGGGGAGGTGATTGATCCCGTTATTCTGGCAAACCGGTCGCGTCACAATAGCCATTAATTAATTGATAGGTTAACCAGAGATACTCATGAGGCCGAAGCGATTGCTTCGGCCTTTTCTGCTGGCGCTCCCCTTGGATATTATCCGCTCCAGTTTTTACCAACACAATTTTTTTACTCATTATCCGATTTTCTAAAACTTAGCAGGACTTTTACCAAACCAATAATTGCTATTCCGGAAAAAAATATTCCCCGCCAGACTACCGGTTGCTTCCCTTCACTGATAAAAATTGTATTTTCAGTCACCGGAATATTCATTTCTTGTAGCAGTTTGGTCAGTTTTTGTTGATTAGAATCCGCAACCAGATTATCCGCTGTCATGCCGGTCAGTTGTCGCTGAGCGGAAAAAAATGTTTGATTTTCTAATCTAAAGGCTTGTTGCTGTTCTTCTGTATCAAGTACGAAGTAGTATGTTTTTAGCGTCTTGATGATTTGTGGATCGCGGGTTTCAAACCAGACTCTGGTATTGTCGGCCTGTTTGGATGACTTCAATGGCACCAGAAAGGAATCGATTTCCATGGTTCCCGACATATTTATTGCTTTTAAAAGATCCTGATAACCATTGTCGATTGTGAGCCATTCTCGAGGAGCTCCTGTTGCTTCTAAGTCTGTTATTGAAATCTCCAGAGGTTCTGGATTGCGCAAAAGTAGACGCAAATCTGCGTATCCAAGCCAACCTAAAATCAAACAAACAGCAATAATTGTGACACGAAATCGTTTCATAATTTTTTCCTGGCTTCTGAGCTGAAATAATGAAAAGGGCCGTCCGTAGACGGCCCTGAGTATTACAAATAATTATCTGAAGTACAAGTTAGCTTACCGCGCCAGCAGTTTTTCTGGCGCGCTCAATAGCCACTCCTCTTGAGGTAAGCAGCGATACAATAACCAGAGCAAGGAAGGCGAGTGGAATAGAAATCAATGCCGGGCTATTGAATTGAACTGGGGCATCAGCAGGGAGTTTCCCATAGCGAACCCACATATCGGGAGAAACCAGGATTAGACCTAAGGAACTGACCAAACCAACTAGGATCGATGCTGCAATTCCAGGTGCTGTTGTTTTGCTCCAGAAAAGCAACATCAAAATTGCCGGCAAGTTTGCTGAGGCGGCAACTGCAAAAGCCCACCCAACCAGGAACGAGACGTTCATCCCTTCAAATACAATTCCGAGGTAGATGGCAACACCACCGATAACCATGGCAGAGATTTTTCCTGCACGTACCTTGCTGTGATCAGACATTTTCATGCCGAGGAAATTATCCATCAAGTCATGGGCAATTGCCCCGGAAGCTGCGACGATGAGACCAGAAACGGTTCCCAAAACGGTTGCGAAGGCCAGTGATGAAATGATCGCAAACATGATAACCCCGAAGGAGAGGGCAAGTAGCGGTGCAGACATGTTATTGTCGGCAATATTAATAACACCGTTGGTCATGGCGCCCATACCCATAAACAGAGTAAGGATATAGAAGAAACCGATTGCAGCGATGGCAACGATCGTTGATTTTCGGGCTGCAGCCTGGCTTGGAACTGTATAATAACGGATCAGAATATGTGGCAGCGCAGCAGTTCCGCAGAACAGAGCCAACATCAACGACATGAAGTTGAATTTCTGTAGACCGGTCGCATTATCGACCTTGAATTTCAAGCCTGGACGCAGTACCCGAGAACCAGGGGTCTCCTTCTGATAATAGATAGTGGTAGTGTTTCCACCTGTCTGCACATATTTTTTACCCCAGAGAACAATAGTTGAATCTTTTAGCGCAGAAAGGAAGGCAAATGGACCAACTGCGCCGGTTGCAGCAACTTCCTCTCCGTTGACACGTAACTCTTTTATATGACCAATTGGAAAGAATTTTCCCTCTTCAGCAGGAGAGCCATTGAAATGTTTGGTGCCATCGGCCATCTTAGTGATAAACAGGGTCTCTTCAAGGATGTAACCAGTGTCAGATTGAATCAGATGCCATACAGATTCCTGGCCATCTTTTGCCAGCTTGATAAAGCCAGTCTTGCCAAATTCAGAGTCCTGTCCTGCAACAACAGTATAGCCATCTTCTACCAAAACCAATGCGCTGTCAGCATGAAGAGTTTTGAAATCATGGTAAGGGACACCATTATTGTCTGCTGGAGTTGAGGATAAACCCCGGAACAGAACCAACCCTACAAGAACTGTTGACATAATTAACAACATGCCACCTTTGAAAAATTGCACGTAGGTGGTTGAAGCCATACCAGCTGTTGCGACGATAAGGGTGACAACAATACCAACGATACAGACACCTACCCAATGAGGTAGGCCAAGTAGGGGCTGAACCAGGACGCCAGCTCCAACCATTTGCGGAATCAGATAAAATACAGAGACCAGCAGGGTAGAGATTGCAGCCATGAGCTGAATGGCTTTGGAGTTAAATTTTGAATCAAGTGCATCAGTAAAGGTGAATTTTCCAAGTCGCTTCATCGGTTCAGCAACCAGAAACAGGGCAACAATCCAGCCTGCCAGATAGCCGATAGAATACATCCAGCCGTCATATCCGGCGGTTGCAATCATGCCACAGATGCCGAGGAAAGATGCGGCGGATAGGTAGTCTCCAGCGAAGGCAATCCCATTAACTGCCCAGTGGATTTGGCCGCCTGCGGCATAATAACCTTCAGCAGAGGTGGCACGTCGAGCAAGGTAAAAAGAGAGTCCAAGAACAAACAGGACAAAAAAACAGAACAGGCCAATTGCCAAAGGGGATTGGGTATAAATCATGTTAGCAGTCTCCTCAGCTGTTCATCTGTTCTTCTGCTTTAGTGCAGAGACGGTTGTAGAAAAGAGCCATGACCAGTGCGAGGATAATCAATCCAAAGCCCCAGATGACAGCAGCGGTTTGTCCGAAGATAATTGATTCCATCATTTTCGGATTTGTGGTGTTGATGATAACGAAGGTGGCGTAGACTACAGTGTAAATAAGAAACATTTTTACACCCAGCTTTGTTTTGTAGCCGGTTGCCTCATCTTTGCCGAGTTTTACAGCGGGTCCGTGTGACATGAAAATCTCCTCTCTCATCTTTATGAGGCTAAAATAGCCTCCATTACAAATTGATCTAAACACCGATTTTGTCTCTGGACTATGATATTTGAAGCGCTATCTGGTTGAAATTACAAGATAAAATAATACTCTTGTTAATATAAAATGAGTGATAGTGGTTGAATTAATTCGCGCCATAATACGATGTTATAAAATAATGTCAATAGACTGTTTTTTAATGGAAATGTGTTTTGTTAAATAAAACACTGTTATTATTTTATGTTGAGAGGTGGAGATCAGTAAATCTAGGGGATTGAATGGTAATCAAGGAGGCAGAAATTTAAAAATTTATACGAACACTAAATCGCATTAACAATAAATAATATGTGTATAAATA
>JAOZOH010000209.1 GCA_029933365.1 Desulfuromusa sp.
TGAGTATCAGTTATGAAATCGTCAAAAAACATGGCGGCGATATTCTTATTGACTCGGCGCTTGGCCAAGGAACCACCTTCACCATCAGTTTGCCCCTTAACCGTGAGGAGGGAGCCTGATGAAACTAAGAACCAAGGCAATGATTATTCTGGTTGTGATGGTGCTGCTGGCAATGGGTGGTAGTGGACTATTTTTCATCCAGCAGTTCAAGGTGGCTTATCGTCACTCTGTTTTTCAGGCGATCGATGCTGTTGCAAAGAATAATGCTGAATCATTGGGCAACTTTTTACATCGGCAGCATGCTATTGCAACCCATATTGCTAAAAAATTGCCAGTGGACGCTGTGGAGCTTAATGATCGCCTCTGGATTGAAGAGTATTTTGCCAGCCATACTAAAGATTTTTCCTTTTTTAATAATGGATACTTTTTTCTGGATATGAATGGGATCCTTAAGGTGGATTATCCAGCGCACCCAGAACTGCATGGCAAAGATTATTCTTTTCGCCCCTATTTTCAGGCAACGCTGGCAGCTGGCAAAGGCGTGATTGGTGAGCCGTATCGATCATCCAGGAGTGGTAGAGGTGTTCTAACTTACACTACTCTTTTCAAAAACCGTGATGGAAAACCATTGGGGATAGTTTGCTGTTCTACCAAGTTGGAAGATGATGAAATCCTCAGTAAAATCAGACATAGAAAAATCGGTGAAACCGGCTACAGCTATGTTTTTGATAAAAACCGGCTGATGATCCTCCATCCAAAAAATGAACGGATGTTGACAAGTGATGTGCCGGTTGGTGCCAACAAAATGTTTGATGCGGCTATCGAGGGATTTGAGGGGACTGCCGTAACAGTCAATTCAAAAGGGACCAAAATGTTGGTTGCATTTCGTGCCGTCCCCGGAAGCAACTGGATTGTTGCCAGTCAACTCCCTGCCAAAGAAGCCTTTGCGATATTGGTAAAAAACCAACGTATTTTTACTATATTTATATTTATTGGTAGCTTAATTGCAGCCCTCGTTGGGATATTCTTTGTCCATCGCGGTCTGCGTGATCTCGATACTTTGGAGGCGGTCACTTCCAATTTGGCCATTCCAAATCAGCAGGATGATAATTTTAATATTGCTGCCGAAATCGATAAACTTAAGCCACTGTCCAATCATCCGGAGTTTGGCCCATTGACAAATACCATCGGTCAGCTTTATGGCCAGCTTGGACATTCCCTCTCCGAAACGCAACAGATGGCTGGTGAACTGGATGATGCTTATCAGCAACTGAAAGCGACCCAGTCACAAATTTTACAACAGGAGAAAATGGCCTCTGTCGGGCAATTAGCTGCCGGAGTTGCGCACGAAATTAATAACCCGATGGGTTTTATCACCAGTAATTTATCGACGCTGAAACGTTACCAAGAGAAGTTGACGCTCTATCTGCAACAATTGGAAGAGTGGCTAAAAGAGCAGGCCTCTCCCGAAATTCTGGAACAGCAAAAAGAGCTGAAGAAAAAGCAGAAAATTACTTATATTCTGGAAGATATTGAGGATCTGATTGAAGAATCAAATGATGGCGCAGTTCGGGTTCGAGATATTGTCCAGAACCTGAAAAGTTTTTCCCGGGTTGATCAGACTGAATTCACTCCGGCAGATATCAATGAATGTCTGGAAAGCACCCTTGCTATTGCCATGAACGAGATCAAGTATAAAGCCACCGTGGAAAAAGATTTTGGCGAGTTACCACCACTCCCCTGTTATCCACAGCAGTTGAACCAGGTTTTCCTGAATATTCTGGTCAACGCTGCTCAGGCAATTGAAGAAAAAGGGGAAATCAAGATCAAAACCCGGACTGAAAATGAAAAGGTGGTCATTACCATCAGTGATAATGGCTCTGGGATTCCGGATGACATCAAGGAAAAAATCTTTGAACCCTTTTTCACCACCAAGGACGTTGGTCAGGGTACGGGCCTGGGGATGAGCATCTCTTACGATATTATTAAGGAACACGATGGACAAATAAAAATAGACAGCGAAGCGGGTCAGGGAACCACCTTTACCATTGAGCTACCACTTGGCCGGGAGGGAGATAAATAATGGCGGAAGAAATAAAAATTCTCTGTGTTGATGATGAAACAAACGTCCTCAAGGCTCTCAGACGCCTGTTTATGGATGAGGATAACTACGAAATTTTCGTCGCGGAATCGGGTGCGGAAGGCTTAGAGGTTCTGGAAGAAGAAGGTGACATCCGCATGGTAATCTCTGATTACCGGATGCCCGAGATGACCGGAGTAGAGTTTTTGCACCAGGTCAACGAAAAATGGCCCGAAACGATGCGGATTGTTTTGTCTGGATACGCTGATACCGCTGCGGTGGTTGAGGCAATCAACGAAGGGCAGATTTATAAATTTATCCCCAAACCCTGGAACGATGAAGAATTATTATCAAGCATCTCTGCTGCACTGCAACATCAAGAGATGCGTTGGGAAATTAAAACGCTCAACAAAGAGTTACAGAAGAAAAATGCTGAATTGCAGAAAATCAATGATAATCTTGAAGATATGGTGGTAAAGCGGACCGAAGCTCTGGATCTTCGTAATCGGGTTTTGCAGGTTTCTCAATCAGTTATGGACGTGTTGCCAGTTGTGGTTTTGGGTATCGATGGTGAGCAGCTGGTAGTCCAGTGTAACGACTATGCTCAAGATTTGTTTCCGTATGGTGGGATGGGACCGCTGGGAAATGATCGACAGGAGGTCTTTTCACCTGAAATCAATGAATTGATTGATCGTCTGGAACATGAGGGGACCCCAAAGGGAATGGTTGAAGTGCATAAGCAAAAGTTTCGTGGTGAGGCTAGACGGTTGCATGAAACTCTGCCACAGGGAGTGGTGCTGGTGTTGATTCCTGAGGGGTGATTTGTTCCCCCCTCTCCCCGACCCTCTCCCACCAAGGGGAGAGGGAGAAAAACACAGGGAAAGTTTAAATTGTGGGTTTATAAGCTCCCCTCCCTTTATGGGAGGGGCTGGGGGAGGGCGAAAGTGAAGATAAAGGAAAGTTTATGAGCGAAATTGATACTTCCGAAAATGAATTGAAAATTCTTCTGGTTGATGATGAAGTCAACATCACAAAAGCGTTGCGCCGCTTGTTGATGGATGTCGATGGCTATGACATTTATACGGCAATCTCCGGCAAAGAGGGGTTGGAAGTGTTGGCAGATGAGCCTGATATCGGGGTGATTATCTCTGACCAGCGGATGCCGGAGATGACTGGGGTTGAGTTCCTCCAAAAGGCTCGCGAGCTGGTTCCTGATGCGGTGCGGATGCTCTTGACCGGATATGCTGATATTGAAGCGTCGATCGGGGCGATTAACGAAGGGGCGGTATTCCGCTATTTGACCAAACCCTGGGACGATGATGTTTTGCTCAAGGCGATTGCCGAAGCGGCGCAAAGTTATTGGCTGGTGGCAGAAAATAAACGCTTGAATAAGCTGGTTCTGCAACAGAAAGACGAATTGCAACAGTGGAATGATCGGCTTAAACAGCGGGTCTTGGATCAAACGTCGCAAATTCGGACCAAAGGGGATGAACTTGCCATCAGCAATCAGCAGTTGCGGGGGAGTTTCAGTGAAACGATTGAGTCTCTGGCGGGATTGATCGAAATGCGCGATCGAAGAGCACCCGGACATAGCCGCAACGTTGCCGAACTGGTGACCGCGATGGCTAAAAAAATGGGATTAGGTGACGAGGAGAAAAGTCAATTACGTTCTGCCGGGTTGTTGCATGATATCGGTAAAATTGCGATGTCAGATAAATTATTGGCAAAAGCAGTGGCGGATCTGGACAGTAAAGAATTAGTTGAATACCAGAATCACGTAATTCGTGGCCAGGCGGCGATCAATATGGTTCCTGCCCTGCATGACATCGGCGTGTTGATCCGCCACCATCATG
>JAOZOH010000070.1 GCA_029933365.1 Desulfuromusa sp.
CAACCCACTAACTCAACAGGGTTGATTCTCCAATTCCGACTGAGGCAAAACAAAAGCAGGAGACAATTATTTTAAAGCAAACATAAAACCAAAAACTGGTGAACTGTTTGATTATAAGCTTATGCAGTATGAGCTTTCCGCAGATAATTCGATTATGCGTGAAGGGTATGGACGACTTTATACATTTGGACAAAATAGCAGCAATGGTTACGTGTGGTATGGATTAAATCTGCCCACTGCTAACGGTCATATTACAAAGTGGAATACATTCTGGGTCGACCCTAAGCAAAAGGGACATATTGTTGATGCGACATTTTACGATGGAAAGATTTTCTATCTAGATAGTTATTCATATGGGGTTAAAACGGGTGTAATTCCGATTAATGAAAACGGAATGCTCGGGTTGTCTTCGATGAACACAGAGCTTCCTGGGGGGGTAAAACTATCTGCTGGAAAATCAATTGTTAGCTTTAACGATGTCTTATATGTACTAAATGCCTCTGGGAGGGTTGTTTCTGCTCCAATCGATCCATCAGGCACAATTTATGAGTGGTATGATTTAGGGAAAATACCAGGACGTCCTGTTGGTGATATTTATGGCGAAACTTTTTCATATCCATCTCATTGGTATAGTTCAGCTTATCTAACCACAACGAAACAAGGCTTGTTATCCATATCTACAAAATTCATCAAGACAAAAAAGAATGGGAAACAGGTGTTGCAACAGGAAACTACTATTCATTTGGCAAAACTGCCAATAACAGATAAATATGTTGATCCTAGTGCTGAGGCATTGACCTACTACAAAAGATTAGAAGAAAAGATTATTAAGCCGGAAAGTGAAATAAAAACATTAGATTACGTTCGTAGCCTTAATATGTTTTTTGCTTGGGATGAAGTTCAAAACCGACTATTACGTTCAGAAGATAAAGGTAAAACCTGGAAGTATACAAAGCTTAGCTTCCCCCGTGACCAGAGAACGAATAATTCACATAGTGGAATGTTGAAGCAAATTGTTATTTCGTCCGACGAAAAAACCGCTTTATGTTTATTAACTGATGGTTTGTATAGAGTCGATTTGGAGTTCGTGAAATGGGACAAGCTAGGCGATAAGCAATATTACAATGAAAGTGTTGCTAACAAACAGCAATTTGCAGTCAACAAAGAGAATCCCAAGATGCTCTTGATGCCCATAGGTAAGACCGTTTATAAATCAGGGAATTATGGGAAAAACTGGATAGAAAGAAATAGAGGCTTAGAATATTATAAATTTGGTGCAATCGCTTACGTTCCCTGGAACAACAAGAGTGTTTTGTTGGAGGGGGGAGCTTATTATAGTGAGTCAATGTACTATTTTTCTCAAGATGAGGGTGAAAATTGGATCCTTTTTAAGGATTGGTTGAAAAATGAGGGATTCACTGGTGCAGAAAATGTGCGTTTCAATTCGAAATCAGGCTCCGCCAAAATAATTTCTCCAAATGATAAAATTACTTTTATTATTGGAGTAAGTGAGATTGGTGGAACAGACCGAAACGTAATTAACGTTGTGAAGATTGATTGGGAGAAAAAGCAGATTTCTTCCATTTATTATCAAACTGGTATTAGACAACTAGCTTTTAACGATGCCCTAGTTGTGGGCGAAAACTTCCAAACTATTCTGGTATCCGGAACATTTTGGGATTCAAATACTAAGAGCAAATTGCCAGAAACCTTTAGATCAGTCGATGGAGGTAAAACCTTCGGTAAAATTGTTGGGGATGATAATAAATCAGGTCTTAGAGTATATAGCTTCTGCAAAGATTCGGAGTCGCAAAATACCGTATGGGGTGGGGGACTTGGTGGAGTGTTTGTTTCTAGAGACGCAGGGGAGACATGGAAATCAACTAAAGAAAGTTTTGAGGTAGCGCATAATGAAAATGAAAAAAAATCAACTACCTATAAGCATAAAATAAAGAAAAAAATAGATTTAGATTCTTTGGTAGTTGGGTCATGGGAAGTTTCGTATATTGATTACGTTTTCTATAAAGATCGTAAATTTAAAGCTATAGATAATTTTAACAAAAAAGAATATCCGGGAACATGGGAAATAACTGATGGTCATTTAAATATAAAAACAGAACCTAAAAATAAAATATGGATTTGGGAGGTTCTAAAGATTGATGATAAAATATTGAAAGTTAAGACTAGTGGAAAAAAAACCATGATACTACGTAAAAAATAGGGCAGTAAGTTTAAAAACGTCACACCACAGCGGATACATTTTTTAAGACACAAAAGGGACATTCTATATCACCCTTGTCAATGAAAAAATAATTCTTTTATAAATCAGTATGTTACTGATTTTGGCTATTTTCAGACATACGTCTCCCGCTGTTTCTGGTTCCGGCGTTGCCTCACGTCTTGGCGAACCTTGGGGTCAAAAAAAGGGGTCAAAAAAAGGGGTCAAAAAAGGGGTCAAATCTACGTTTGACTTTTCTTGATCCCTTTTCTTTCACAATAGTAAAACTAGCCCTTCTCCACGCGGAATAAATGCTCAGCTTCCAAACATTCCTGTTTGGAAAGCCCTAATTTTCTCGCCCGATTCTGCCAGCTTGCTACCACTTCACTAACCTTATGGATAATGGCATTGGCACGCTCTTTATTCAGGCGGTAGTACCTTGCTGTCTTAAGAACTGTTTCAAAATCAGGCTGTCGATTATATAGATCCAGTGAGAGGACATGCTCATCCTTTTTAAAGGACGGGTTCATGTCGAACGCAGGTGCCAGTCGCCATCCCGCCGGAGACCTGATAAAACCATGATTGCGCAAATGGTCGTCTCTATTTGCAGTCGCAACGTTAAATACAACTCTGGTGAATAACTCTTCCAGATCAACTTGTAGAAAGTCGGGTTCTCCAAAAGTAGCAAGAAATTCAGCTAGTTCGAGATAGCTGGCATCATCGGTATCGACATGTTTAAGCATCGTCATGGCAGAAGAAAAAAAGTGACGATCTTTTTTATCGCGATCAAAGCGTTTGACCAGGAAGGTGTGAAATCCATCGCCAATTTGTAATAGTTTGGATTTTGGCACTGAGATTCCGCAGTCCTGCGCCAGGTTATGCAGAACTTTTTCCCAGGCTGCAACATCGTAGTCATCATCAGCAGACGGGAACTTGGCTATCCACAGATGGGCATTTTCATCAATAACATTTGCTTTTGGACGGGCACCACCGAGTGACGCTCCGGGTGCCACAAGAACTTTCAACCACTCTTTTATTTTGTCAGAATTTGCCAGTTTCTTTCTGGTCATCTCGAACGCGATTGCTTGCAATTCGGCAATTTTGGCAACCGGGGGAGCAGACAAGGCTTCATCGGCAAGGAAAATATCGTGCCCCGGCATACTGTAGCGTAATGCTCCCATGCGCGTGCAATCTTGCACACCAAGGAGAAAGTCCCAAGGGGCAAGGTTCTTGGTGATTCGCCCCTCCTCTTGGGCTTCAATAGCTTCTCTCCGCTTCATCAGAAGTTGTCCCCATCGATCAGGGCAGGAATCCATAAAAACTCCGAAGTTCGAACCTCCCGGATAAAATTCCCCTGGAAAGAGATCCAGCTCAGGATCAAGTTGAAACGCATGGGCGTGATCAAGCCAATCTGCTTCATAGGCAAAGCTTACGCTGCCGCGATCTCCCTTGGACAGAGTCCCTATCTGCTGAAGAGAGCCGAAAGCGGGGTCATCCAACCAGACCCAGATCTGTTCTCTATTTGCTTTTGCCATCTGTGTTCCTTTACTTTGTTTTTTTGCGCGGAGCTCTTTTTCGCTGCGGGAGAGATTCGTCTTGAAGGCGACGACCCAGAATGTCTTCTTTGGCAATTTGCTCCAGATCGTTCAAGAGCCCAAGAACTCGCAATACTTGCATATAGTGCCCAAACGCTACGGAAGGGTCACCTCTTTCAATTTTATAGAGTGTTGGACGGGAGATGAAGGCTCTGGCACAGACAGCTTCCATTGAGAACCTTCTGCGGAGGCGTGCATCCTTAAGTCTTTGCCCTAAAGACTGGATTACTTTTAATGACCCAGGGTAGATAATGAGTGATTTTTTAGACATAACGATAAATATAAATATCAAAAAGCTGTTATTATGTCAATTATATTTATCGTTAGAGTAAAGAGTGCTGAGGGAGCTGTCGCAGACAATATATTTATCTGTTACGGCAGTTCAGCCAACCTTTGAATAATCGGCAGGTGCTGGGTGCAACGTTCTTCGCAATCACCGCAGCTGATACACTCTTTGGCTTGTTGCGAGGTGATGCCCCAGTGAAATCGGTAGTGATCCAGCACCGCCTGCCGGTCGCCGTTAGTCAGAATCAGCTGATTGTAACTGTCCAGATATTTGGGAATTGGGATACCTACGGGGCAGGGGAGACAATAGCCACAACCGGTACAAAGTCCGTCAAACGAGGACTCTATGTTCTTCTGTAGAATTTGTTGTTGTTCCTGGCTGTAGGAGATAAAGGTTTCTGCTGCCCTTACGGCTTGATTGATTTCTTCAATATCTGAGAATCCAACCAGTGCTGTGGTTATGTTTGGATGGGATAAGTTGAACTGTAATGCAGCACTGACAACATCGTTGGTTGTGTCGGTTTTGAGAAAGGCGAAGCGCTCTGGATTCTGCGGAATCAGACCACCACTGAGAGGGTTCATGGTGACAACGCCAATTCCTTGTTTACCTGCTTGCTCTACGGCAGCCCGGCGGTAAGGGAAATTGATAGCATTGTAGCCGAGTAAAACTCCTTCAAAAATTCCCTCGTCCAGAACTTTAGCAAGGCCTTCTCCCTCCATATGCGAAGAACAAAGTAAGTGACCAATTAACCCGTCTTCTTTGGCTTGCAGTGCCGCTTCCACCGCTCCACCTTGTTTCCGTTTCTCCCAGTCCGCTTGGTTCATCAGGTGCCAGATGTAGAAGAAGTCAATTTGTTCAACCCCTAATCGTTGCAGGCTGCGCTCAATGCTTTTGCGCATGTCGCTACCTTTTGTCCGACTGCTTTTTGAGGAAACATAAAAACCCTCTCGTGGCAACTGGCGCAAGGCATGACCGAAGATATCCTCACTTCGGTCGCCACAGTAGATGGGAGCTGTATCAAAATAATTAATTCCTTGGTTGTGTGCGTAAAGGAGGAGGTCTGAACTTTTTTCCAAGTTCTGTGGGTCGGAAAAACGCATTCCGCCGAAACTGATGACCGAAACATCTTTGCCGGTTTTACCAAAAGGTCTGTAGAGCAAGGGAGCCTCCATAAATAATCAAGCTAGTATTGAGCTTCCTTTATGTACAGAATCAATTCCCTCTCCCTGAGGGAGAGGGCTAGGGTGAGGGGGGAATGTGACAAAGTCCCCCTCATCCGGCCTACGGCCACCTTCTCCCCCAGGGAGAAGGGTTTCAGTTCTAATCAGAAAAAGTAGTGCGATGGCGACGTCATCAATCTTCAGATATTGCTTTGGCCGCACCATCGGAACTGAGCAGAATAGCCATCCAACGAGTTGATTCATTCACTTCCAGAGCAATTTTGACAACCATTGTTAATGGCACTGAAAGGAGCATTCCGACCGGGCCAAGAACCCAGCCCCAAAAGACTAAAGAAATGAAGATCACCAAAGCCGAAAGGCCAAGTTTTTGTCCCATCAAGCGAGGTTCAACGGCATTTCCCATTATGATATTGGTCAGTAGGTAAAGGGTTGCAACCAATACAGAATAGATCGGACTCAATTGTACAAGAGCGAGAAGAATTGCTGGGACTGCCGCAATAATGGAACCAATATTTGGGACATAGTTGAGGAGGAACGCAATCATTCCCCACAGCGGTGCATAGTCAAGCCCTAGTATTAGTAGCCCGATTGTGACCACTAGCCCGGTGCCCAAGCTGACCAGAGTTTTAATCGCTAGATATTGACGGACACCAGTAATAAATTTTTCAAAGGAATCGAGGGAGGATTCGGCATCCGGGAGTGCTGCCCTCAATTTATTTGGCATACCGGCAGCTTCAAAAAGAATGAAAATCACTGTCAGAAGAATGAGAAAAGAATTGGTTAGAACTCCCCCTGCTGTTGCCAGCATGCTGGCTGCTGATTGCATGATTTTAGCTGGATTAAAGTGCTCAAGTAAGATTTCTTTTGAGAGCTTGACCCCCATTTTCTCCAACCAATCAAACAGGCTCAGGGTTTGAGCACGTAATTTTTCCTGGTAGATGGGGAGATCATTGGTAAAATCATTGACCGAAGTGCCAATCAGCGTCAGGACGATTAACCCCCCAAGCATGACAACAATAATGACCAGCAACAAGGCAATGAGGGCTGGGACTTTACGTTGTTGCAGCCAGTGAAAGGGTGCAGCACAGATGATAGCGATAAAAAAGGCAAGGAGAAATGGAACCAGAAGAGCCTGGGCAGCTTTAGCTCCAGCAATGACAATGACCAGTGCGGCCAGTGTCAGAATTAATCCAGCACTTTTATGTTCAGATCGAGACATAGACATTGCTACCTGCTAAGTGCTTGTGGACAAAACCCGTTACCAATAAACAGTAAATGTCTATACTTTGTCAATTTTTTCGACACAGAAATTAGACTATGGAACAACGCAACAGCTTAATCCCGCTGCGGAAATGGACTTCCATTTTATTGGGATGGATGATGTTAATAACACAGCCAAGTCCAAAACTCGGGTGCTGAATTAAATCCTCGGGGTCGGCTACCATCTGCATATTATAGGGGGTGGCAGCAGCGGGGTCACTGTTATTGAGCAGGTCTTCCCATTGTGCTTCTGTTTTGCTGATTTTTGCCGGTTTGGCACTACCGGTTTTACTTCGGGGAGTGGCTTTTTTTAGCGTTGCATCACGATAGTTGTGAATCCCACCACAGGTGTTACATTCCACCTTGGCAACGGTATTTCCAACCATAGCAACAATTGTGTGGTTCGTGATGTCTTTACATTTTGTACATTTGGAGGTGATATGATCACCTGCTGAAAGCTGCTTGTCTGGCATCTGGTCTCCTTGGGAAAAGGCGTTTGTTGTACCTTGCCACAAAGAGCCTGTCAATTGTCTTTATGTGCAATTGGATTTTTGAACTTTATGCGGGGGTAAAATCAAGAGTCGCTGAATTGATACAGTAACGCAATCCGGTAGGTTGTGGTCCGTCAGGGAAGATATGCCCTAAATGGGCATCACAATGGGCACAGAGGGCTTCTGTCCGGACCCGAAAGAGGCTGCGGTCTTCCCGTTCAGCAATATTTTCTGCAGCGATGGGCTGATAAAAACTTGGCCAGCCCGTTCCTGAATCGAATTTACAGTCTGAATGAAATAATTCCTGCCCACAACAGATACAACGATATGTTCCCTTTGCATGGTGATCCCAGTAGCGTCCAGTAAAAGCTGCTTCGGTTCCTGCTTTTCTGGCAACTGCATAGGCCTTCGGGGTTAACTGCTGCTGCCATTCCTGATCTGTGTGCTGGATCTTTTTTGTCATAGTTTTTTATCGCTGTATCGGCTTGTAGAATTTATAAGGTGTAAATATCCTGTGCCCATTTGACGGCATCAAGATACGTGGTGGAGAGTGTTTGTTCTTCAATTTGGAGTTCAGCAGCCAGATTGGATACTTGTTCCCACTCCCCTTTTTCCATGGCGATAACCAGATCCAAAATGGTTCGGAGTGTCCCTGGATTTCCTGCCAGAGCTTCCATAATATCTTTCTCCACGGTGATTTCCTGAAAGATCTCGTCGATCGGGCGTGACATGATAACATCCAGCAGAGAGAAGAGTCCCATCAGGAACATACCTGACTGACGATCATCCATTTTGCAGGGTTGTGCCAACTGTTCACAGAGTCGTGCCCGGATAAGAGAGCTGACAACCAGTTCAGCTGGTTTATCATCCGCCATTGATGCAATCGACAGGAGTGAAACCCAGGAGCGGATTTCCCGCAGACCAAGCAGTGACAGCGCTTGCAAAATTGAAGTAACTTTGTGGCGTAAAGCAAACGCGGCAGAGTTAATCAGTTTAAGCAATTTATAGGAGAGAGAAACTTCACTCTGAATCGTTAATGCCAATTTTTTAAAATCGACTTCTGGCGCGTGGATATCCTTGAGAATCCGTAAAAACTGAATTTTGTTGGTTGGAATATCCTTGCGCGAGATAATCACTGGTTTAGCAAAGAAGTATCCCTGGAACAGTTGATAGCCCATATCTTTGGCTTGTTCATAGACTTCGTGGGTTTCAACTTTTTCGGCCAGCATTTTGATCCCGCGCGGGATCATTGTTTTTGCCAGACGTTCCTGCTCAGCAACATCGCTGAGGAGAAAATCGACTTTGATGATGTCAGCTAGATCCAGAAGTGGCTCGAAGTTTTCATGATAGACAAAGTCATCCAGAGCCAGAATATAGCCCTGATTTTTTAGCCGCTGACAGGACGCAATGATGGCGTCATCGGGCTCAACATCCTCCAGCACTTCAACGACTGCTTGCTGGCGCGGTAGAGTCGTCATCAAATCTTCCAGCAGAACCCTGCGGGTACAGTTGATGAAAGCTTTGGTGCCGCCAGTCATCTCATCCAGATTGAAGAGCAGATTGCTGTTGGCAATAACGCTGGCAGCGGCGTGGTCCTGATCATCGCAATCAAAATAATTGTGTAACCCAGAACGAAATAGTAGTTCGTATGCGTAGACTCGGCCTTTGGTGTCAAAAATTGGCTGCCGAGCAATAAAATGTTCCAAGATGTTTTCCTCTGTCTGAACTTTGTCTTTTATGTCCAAGATTGCAACGTCACTAATATTAAAAAAATCATGTTAACCTATTTTATATTATTTTCAAAATATTTCTTTTAAAATCCTTCCAGTATATTGACGCCACCAGCTGATTGCGCATATGCTTTTAGTTGTTTTTGTAATTAAGTACCATGAACTGATCTCTAACAAAAAAGGACGAATGAGATGAAAAAAATCACACTACTTCTATCGGTACTGATTTTTTGTACTGTTACCGTTGCCATTGCAGTTCCCCCCAAGAAAACCCTCACCTTTGACAAGTCTTCGATGGGGACAGTTACGTTTTCTGGAAAGATTCACAAGGATGCCGGCTTTAAATGTAAGGATTGCCATAACAAAGAGATGTTTCCCAAGATGAAACAGGGAACCGTCGAAATTAAAATGGATAAAATTTATGCGGGTGAACTTTGCGGTAAATGCCACAATGGAACCCGTGCTTTTGCAGCGAAAAAGAACTGTAAGCGCTGTCACGTTAAGTAATAATGGCGTCGCAAAAAATCCGGCCTCCGGTGTTGCAGTAGTTTTTCAGGATCTCGACATACCGCATGTATGTCTTCACCCCTGAAAAAATACTGCGCCTTGGTGGCGAAATTTTTGCTTAGCCATCGTATCTTTTTTGTAGAATCAGCGGTTCTTATCCAACAACTCTTTTTGCTTCCGCGTATCCAGAATGACAGTTTTGTCAAAATCAGCCTGGTTTTGACCGATACTATTGATGTAATGAAATTCCAGGCTGTGTTTGCCAATGATCACTTCATCACCATCGAGTAATTCGTACTTTTGGATCTTTTTTTCATTGACGAACGTTCCATTTGTGCTCCCAAGGTCTTCAACAAAATAAGTGTTCATAACTTTCTTGATCACCGCATGGGAGCTTGAGACTGCCGGGTTGTCAATCTGAACATCATTTTTTGAGTTTCGGCCAATGCTGATTTGCCCGTTTTCTGTTTCATATGTTGCCAGATTTTTTCCTTGATACTTCAGTTCAATTTTTAACATCATACTCTCCTTTTCATTTAGATTCAGTTGCTTATGGCGTCTACTGGTCAAGTTGATCGATCTGCAATACAACAACGGTAATATTATCTTTTCCCCCTGCTGAAATTGCTTTTTCTACCAGGGTATTACAGAGGGAATTCAATTTGTCCGGTCGTTTGAGTATCTCTTCTATCTCTGTATCGGTGACCATGCCGGTCAGTCCATCACTGCATAGAAGAAATCGATCTCCAGCGGTCAGGGGGATACTTTTCTGACAGATATCCAATTCTGGGGTCATCCCTATGGCTTGCAAAAGGATATTTCCCAAGGTTGATACCTTTGCCTGTTCCGGTGTGAGAATTCCCTGCCGTATTTGCTCTCCGACCAGAGAATGATCATCGCTCAATTGCTCGAATTGTGAGTTGTGTAAACGATAAATCCGACTGTCACCAACATGGGCTAGATATCCCTGTTGCTGTTGCAGAAGGAGTATTGTCAAGGTTGTTCCCATGCCTTGCCATGCTTTGTTGCCATTTGCTGCTTGTTCAACCGCCCGGTTAGCTTGTTCTATCGCTTGCTTAAGCTGTTTTTCAGGGTTGTCCTGATCTGTTTCCTGCAAGGATTGATAGACTGTTTCCACCGCTATCTGACTGGCGATTTCACCAGCGGCATGCCCTCCCATCCCATCTGCAACAATAAACAGCCCCTGTTTTTCATCGACAAAGAACAGATCTTCATTGTTATTACGCCTCAGTCCAATATCGGTTTTTGCACAAAATTGCAGTTTCATGGCTTTTCCAATTTTTGTTGTAAACTCAGCAATTCTTGTTGGAGAATCGCGGCAGATTTGAATCGTCGCGTAAAGGTTTTCTGCAGGAGTTTATCAACAATAGTGTAACAGGGAACTGGCAGCTTTGGAGAAACCTCTGCCAGCGGACGGTAGTTGGAGTTGGAAATATTGTACATCAGTGCCGTCATACTTTCACCTTGGAACGGTTTTTCACCACTGAGAAGTTCATACATGACCACTCCGAGGGAAAAAAGGTCGGAGCGTCCATCCACTTTTTTTCCGGCCACCTGTTCCGGCGACATATAGCTAGGGGTGCCGAGGATGATCCCCGTTTCGGTCCGGGAGCTGGAAGCGATCCGCGCGATACCAAAATCGGTCACTTTGATCTGTTCTTCGTGTAGTAAGATAATATTGGCGGGTTTGATATCCCGATGGACAACCCCTTTTCGATGGGCATAGTCAAGAGTCGCGGCTGCTTGCGAGATTATGTTGACCACTTGAACCACTGGCAGACGTTTATTGGGACGGCAGTAGTGACTCAGGTCTTTTCCTTCGAGTAACTCCATGGCAAAAAAGGCCAGGTCAGTTTCTTCTCCGACATCATAGATGGTGACAATATTCGGGTGGCTGAGATTGCCAGCGGCCTCCGCTTCTCGGAAAAACCTTTCTTTGATTTTGGGCAATTCTTCTATATCAACCTGCTGGTAGGCCAGGGTTTTAATCGCAACCTGACGATTGATCTTTGGGTCAATGCCGAGATAAACAGTACCCATGGCTCCCTGCCCAAGTTCGCGCTCAACGCGGTAGCGGCCCAGAGTCGGCTTCTCTCCTGAATTATTTAAAATAACAGTGGCATTGTCATCTCGACCCAAAACAGTTGTCTGTTCAGGGTTTTCCAGTTGTTTAAGTCGGTTTTTGGTGTCGCGGAAGCGGCCGGCCTGCAAAAGGTGCTGGTAGATGGAAATGGCATTGTGTGGCATCCGTTTGCGCTCGAATTCGAGGCCCAGATTATAGAGCATTGCCTTGCTCGATTTAATCTTTGGTTCAATTAAAAGGGCTTTTTCCAATGCCAGGTCAAGGAGCCCCTGTTCCTGAAAACGTTGGGCAAGAATTCTATAGTTCTCTTGTTTGCGCTGGTCTCTTTCCTGGTTTCCAATATGCCAACGCACCAGAGTAAAACCACCCAGACAGAGGATGATGGTTGGAATAATTTTCAACCAGATACCAAAGATAATTAAAGCGCCTGCAGCAGCCAGAACCCAACTGGTTAAAAATAGCAATAAGATCGCCAGTCCGGCACGGAAGGAAAGTCTGGGAATAAGCAGGATAAGGAGAACAACAAAGTAGAGGAGGACTAGCGCCTCCAGTAGCCAGGCCCAACTTGGTCGTTTGGGTGTCGAATTTGCCAGCAGCGTAGCAGTTGTCAGAGCAGCAAGTTCACTGGTATTCATACTGCCATATCCACCAACCAGATGCCGATCTCCGTAACTGTTGGTTGGCCCGATAAGGATAACTTTATTCTGCAGCGCATTTTTCTTTAGCTGGCTCTGCAATAAATCAGTGTCTTTGTAGGTCTGAAAAAGTGAGTGTTCGGGATCGGAATTGAAGAGCATACGATAGTAGCCAATGACCGGAATTTTCAATCTGCCGGTTTGGAGTGTCCCGGCCAGTTCGGGTGAAATCAGTTGTAACTTTTGCAGATCTTCACCCTGAGCCTGAATTGCCAGCTGCAGAGGGAGTGAGGGGAGTAATTGGTTTTTCTCTGCTAAAAGTAATATCTGGCTGCGGATTTTTCCGTCCGGATCTGGAGAAAAAATCAGATGGCCCGTGAGTAAGGTATGGGACGGTTTAAGCTTTGTAGGCAAAAAAGACCATTTTCCCGGACAATTGAGGCGGTAACGGGCCAATGGGTTCTGCCGGCTGAGTAATAGTTGTCGGGGGTCGGATAAAGGGTTTGTCGAAGGGATCAGGGACGCGGCAGAGGAGTTTTGCGGAAGAATTACTTTCTGCCGATTGCTTGCTGCAGCAAGGATGACAGAGTTGCTGCAGCAGCTCTTGTTGAGCATTAAATCGTTCTGTGCAGCAAATCTGGATGGCGTCAGCAGGGCAATATCTTTTCCGCCCAGTTGATGGACCTTGTCGATCAGTATCGTCAGAGTAGAATCTTCGGATCGATCGCTGCTGATCAAGACAACACGGTTATCTCCGGGGGTGTTTCGGAACTGCAGTAACTGGTCATAAATAGGGTATTCCAGTTTCAATAGGGCTGGATAGTCAATGAGCGATCCCCCGAGAAGCAGTAGCCCCAGCAGTGGACATAGCAGCCAGGGAGATATGAGTGATCGGGTCAGTAAGCGCATCAATATCCTGATATGCGATAGAAGTTTAGAGAATACACATTATCATACAGTAATTTTATTAAGATTGGGATATTTTTTTGCTGTTTGATATCGTAAAGCCATTATCTCCCTTTTTGTGCTAAAAAATGTTTAGATAATCGCTGTTCAATACTATTCTCCGGAGAACGATGATGGCTGAAACCGTCTGCCCCGATCCACACCAGCTACAGCGCCTGGCTGTTGCCCGGATGCCTTATGGTAAGCATGCTGGCCGCTTGTTGGTTGATTTGCCGGAACCCTATGTCGTCTGGCTGGTCGGTCAGCCCCTGCCGGATGGGGTGCTGGGGCAGCAATTGCGGGAGATTTATGAAATCAAAGTCAATGGATTGGAAAATCTGTTGCGACGGCTGATTCCTGGTGAGCAGCGATGAGGTCTCTTCCCTGGAGTGAAGGATCGGTTCCACTCATGCTGGCACCAATGCAGGGGTTGACCAACGACGCTTTGCGTGCCTGCTATCTGGAGCGCTATCATCCCGACCTGGTTTTTACTGAATTTGTCCGGGTTCATACTCAATCGAGAAAACGGATCGCCCGAGTTGAGCTTGCAGAAATTGCGGCGCACAGTTCAGAGTGCCCCCTGGTCGTGCAGTTGATTGGAAATAGTGGTAAAGCCCTGGCGGAGGCGGCAAGGCAGGTTCAGGATGTCGGTTGTGACCACTTGAACCTGAATCTCGGTTGTCCCTATGGTCGGATGACAACCGGGGCGACCGGTGGTGAACTGCTGAAAGATCCGGGAAAGCTCGCTGAATTGTTGGCTGCGCTCCGACAGGTCATCCGGGGGAGTTTTTCAATCAAATGTCGGGCTGGCTACAGTGACCCCCGGCAATTGTTGCAGCTATTGCCGGTTTACAAAGATAGCGGTATCGATTATCTGATTCTCCATCCCCGTACGGTGGAACAGCAATATTGTGGCAGGGCAGATCATGATTTAACGGCTGAAATTGCCAGCTTGACCGACCTCCCAATTATCGCCAATGGCGATATCAACAGTGCTGCTATGGGGCAGCGGTTATTGCATGAGACCGGAGTTGCCGGATTGATGCTTGGCCGTGGGGCTCTGGCTGATCCCTGGATTTTTCAACGGATTCGCGGCAAGTTGCCGAGCCAGGTTGACGAGACGCAACGGCGGCAAGATCTCTTTGGGTTACTGTCTGATTTGTTGCCACGCTATCTGGTCCGATTTTGTGGTGAACGTCAGGCATTGATGAAAATTAAAGACGTGCTGAATTTCATTCCTGATGATTATTTGCAACGGGACATTGGCAAGCTGAAGCGAGCAACAACTACCGCGCGATTTTCAGCAGTGCTGGCGAGTAAATTTTTCTGCTGATTGGTTTTAGTTTAAAAATTCAGGTTTTACAAACCCCTATAATATTCATTGATCATTATTCCTATACAAGTGGGAAGCTGTCATCTGCATTGAGATAGATTCAGAAGAGAGTAAAAAATCAGATTCTTCCGCTTCAATAGCTACTTTGCATACAAATGACCTGGGTTTTGCAGGAGTTCACCCAAAAAAACACATGCATCGATGTAACCATTTACATGCCAACGTAATAGTCATTTTCAAAGTAAAAATGGGTGAACTTTTTACGAGA
>JAOZOH010000071.1 GCA_029933365.1 Desulfuromusa sp.
CGTTGGCATGTCAAATGGTTACATCGATGCATGTGTTTTTTTGGGTGAACTCCTGAAAATTCTCAATATCCCAATGCAGTTGATGCTCCAAAGAGGTGAACGTCAATTTTTTCACCCGCGGCAAAAAAATCCCGCTCTGCTGCCAGCAGGGCAATCCCTTGGGCATTGACCAGGGTGCGCAGAATGCCAGTATTCTGATCACCAGCACTGCTGACCATCATTTCACCATCTGGGGTGATCTGTATAGCAACCCGTAAAATCTGCAGTCGTCCTGGCTTTTTCTTGATTGGTTCGCTCAAGGTGGCGCGATAGAGTGCCTTAAGTACGGTATGATGACCCATCATTTTCAGCAGCGCTGGGCGAACAAATTCCTCAAAGGTCAGCAGGGTTGATACTGGGTTGCCGGGGAGCGAAAAAACTGGTGTATTATTGTGCATCCCAAAAGCGGTTGGATGCCCCGGTTTGATTTTGATTTTCCAGAAAATCTCTTCAATCCCTAATTCTTCCAGAACTTCACGAACCAGATCGCGATCTCCGGCAGAGACTCCGGCAGTCGTAATCAGGACATCGGCCTGTAGCCCCTCCTTGATTTTTTCCCGCAGACTGGACAGGTTGTCGCGAGCAATACCGAGAACCAAGGGTGTTGCACCAATCTCTCGAACTGCGGCAGCCAGAGCCCAGGAGTTGCTGTTGACGATCCCGCTACTGAAGTGAGGTTCGTCAATTTCCTGTAATTCATCTCCCGTAGCGAGGATGGCCACACGGATGCGGGGGTGGACTGGAACAGTTGCCAGGTGAAATGAAGCCAGTAAGCTGATCTCCGCTGGACGGAGCAGGGTGCCGCTAGGGATAACCTGATCACCGGGGCGGATATCTTCTCCGGCCCAGCGGATATGATCGCCCTTTTTTACTGTCTGCTGAATGGTTATTTGCTCTTGCACTGCATTGCAGTTCTCAAAGGGAATCACCGCATCGGCTCCCTGTGGAATCGGTGCTCCAGTCATGATTTTAACCACTGTTCCCGGTTTGACTGGATCAGCAGAAGTTTTCCCCGCCGGAAGATATCCTGCTACGGGGAGATTGGTTCCGACCGTACAATCTGCTGCACGAACAGCATAACCATCCATTGCCGAATTGTTGAAGCTTGGTAAGGGTTGATCTGCGATGATATCTGTAGCGATGGCTCGGCCTGCTGCATCCAGGAGGGGAACCTTTTCAGGCGTAAGGATCGGAACCGTGTCGAGTATTTGTTGGCGGGCTTGATAAAATGAGATTGCCATATCAACTCCTTGAATTTATTCAGTAAAACCGGGGCTGTCCCGGGGTTTTGCGGCGCAAACCACCGAGTCCGTAAACATCCGATTAATAACCAACAAGGTCGCGGGGTTGTGCCCCCGCTCGGCGCCTTACTTTTTTTGTACACCACAAAAGAGTAAGCAGAAAAAGGTGCCCGACCTCCTTGCCCTTCGGGTACCCTCCATTACACTATACTTTACAGCGAAGAAAAAAAACTCGCTTTCGGCTCAAAAATTTTTCTTCGAATTCCTGCAAAGTTCCGTTTCACTCCGGCTGCGTCACACGGGAGTTGGTGGTTAAAAAGCAAAATCCACCTTCTCAGCACTCTCTTAATATAATGCTAGTTCTTGCTTTTCTAATAATAACATCTGGTCACGTATTTCTGCCGCTTTTTCAAAATCTAGATCGGCGGCAGCAGTCAACATCCCTTGTTTGAGATCCGCAATCTTCTTTTTCAATTCACCAGGGCTACTGTATTCTGCGGCAGCTTCAGCGACCAATGCCATTTCTAAATCATCTTTATTTGACAGATCATCCAAAATTGAACGCATCGATTTCTTAATTGATTGAGGGGTAATACCGTGTTCTTTGTTATGGGCCAGTTGTTTTATCCGCCGCCGCTCCGTCTCATCGAGGCAGGCTTGCATTGATTTAGTGATTTTGTCAGCGTACATGATCACCCGGCCATCAACGTTTCGTGCGGTGCGGCCACAGGTCTGAATCAGGGAGCGAGCCGAGCGTAGAAAGCCTTCTTTATCCGCATCAAGGATGGTGACCAATGCCACTTCCGGAATATCAAGCCCCTCGCGGAGCAGGTTGATGCCGACTAACACATCAAATTCTCCTTCCCGCAGGGCGCGAATAATCTGTACCCGTTCAAGGGTGTCGATGTCGGAATGGAGGTAGTTGACGCGGATATTCAACTCCTGCAGATAACCGGTGAGATCCTCCGCCATCCGTTTGGTTAACGTCGTCACCAGGACCCGTGCATTGTTTCTGACAGTCTTGTGGATTTCTTCGATCAGATCATCGACCTGTTCAGTGGCAGGGCGGATTTCTATCGGCGGGTCAACCAGGCCGGTCGGTCGGATAATCTGCTCAACAAAAACACCGTGCGCTTTTTCCATTTCATAATCGGCGGGGGTGGCGGAGACGTAGGTGGTCTGCGGCTGTCGCTGTTGAAATTCTTCGAACATCAATGGGCGGTTATCGAGCGCTGAGGGGAGGCGAAAGCCATAGTTGACCAGAGTTTCCTTGCGGGAGCGATCCCCTCGATACATTCCCCCAACCTGGCTGACACTAACGTGGCTTTCATCGATAAACATCAGGGCATTGTCGGGCAGATAAGAAAGTAGGGTTGCCGGTGGCTCTCCGACCTGACGCCCGTCAAGAAAGCGGGAATAATTTTCAATCCCCTGGCAATAACCCATCTCCTCAATCATCTCGATATCAAACAAAGTTCGCTGCTCGATTCTTTGTGCTTCCAACAGCATGTTGCGTTCCTGAAAATACTGAATGCGATGCTGCAATTCGTCCTGAATTTCACCAATAGCGCGTTTCAAAGTTGGCTTGGTTGCAACGTAATGGCTGGCGGGGAAAATTGCAGTACGGTCGAGGCGGTCAATCACCTTGCCACGCAGGGGATCAATCTCGCTGATGGCTTCGATCTCATCACCAAAAAACTCAATCCGTAGCGCCCGTTTCTCTTCATAAGCAGGGAAGATTTCAACACTGTCACCACGAACCCGGAAGGTGCCACGATGGAAATCAATATCATTCCGTTCGTACTGAATTTCAATCAGGTTATGGAGAAACTTGTTGCGGTCGAGTTCCATCCCTGTTTGCAAATTCACTAACATCCCATAGTAGGCTTCTGGAGAACCGAGGCCATAAATGCAGCTGACCGAAGCAACAATCAGCACATCCCGGCGCGATAATAGCGAACGGGTGGCACTGTGGCGTAACTTATCAATCTCTTCATTGATGGAACTGTCTTTATCAATAAAGGTATCGGTTGAAGGAACGTAGGCTTCCGGCTGGTAGTAATCGTAGTAGCTGACAAAATATTCGACGGCATTATCGGGAAACAACTCCTTGAATTCTCCGTAGAGCTGCGCTGCCAGGGTTTTATTGTGAGCCAGCACCAAAGTTGGACGTTGCAGTTGGTTGACCACATTGGCCATAGTAAAGGTTTTCCCTGAACCGGTAACACCAAGTAACACTTGATGCCGGTCGCCGCGCTCGATTCCTTCAACCAGCTCCTGAATCGCCTGAGGTTGATCTCCACAGGGTTGATAGTCAGATTGCAATCTAAATTGAGCCATTTTCCTATCCATGATGAAATATTTAAAAAACTTGATAATCTTTGGTTGACAGGACACAAACAGAAGTTCAATATCCCGCTTCTTTTGCCCCAAAGTAAGTTTATGATGTTTATTGTAGGAGAATAAGATATGACCAGTAAAAAACGCAAATATGTTTATTCGGTTTTCTGGAATTGTGGGCTGATAATCATTGGTACCCTGATTCAAACAGTTGTTCTTAAGGGGATTGCTGCACCGCAACAGTTTATCCCCGGTGGTTTGTTCGGGATTGCATCCTTGATTCATTATCAGACCGAATGGCTGAATCCGGGGTTCCTTTATCTGGGTCTGAACATCCCGATGTTTATTCTCGGCTATATATTCGTGTCGCGACGCTTTCTCTGGTACAGCGCACTGGCGATGTTGACGGTTTCAATATCTTATCAGTTTATCAATATTCCGATTCATATCGATAATCAACTTTATGCGGCCATTGTTTTCGGCGCTATTTTTGGTGTTGGCAGCGGGATGGTTCTACGCTCACTAGGATCAAACGGTGGTGCCGATGTCCTGGCGATTATCCTGTATCAGAAATATAACCTTGGGGTCGGTAAGTTCTCCTTTGGTTTTAATTTAATTCTCTATCTGGTCTGTATTTTTTCGATGCCGGTTGAGCTGGTGATTGCGTCAATGATAGCGGTATTTATCGCTGCCCAGATGATTGACTATACCCTGTCATTATTCAGTCAGCGTAAACTGGTTTTTGTCATCTCGCCGCAGTCAGAAGCGATCGCTGATCAGGTGATGAGCCATTTAAAAATCGGGACAACACTGGTGCCAGCAGTTGGAGCCTATCGCCGGGAGGCAAAAACGGTGTTAATGGTGGTGATTAACAACATTCAGCTCAAGCGCCTGGAAGAGATTGTCTTCACGGTGGATGAGCACGCATTGTTTATCATTGAAAATACCTTTAACGTGCTGGGGTCGACTTTTTCCAAGCGCAAACTCTATTGACTCTGGATGTCACCCTTTTTGTTTTCTTTTGCGGATTCAGTTGTGTTTTGGCATCGGGGGTACCAGAAGGGCCGGATCAAGGCGCTGGTCAAACCAGTTAATCCGCCAGTCAAGATGAGGCCCGGTGACCCGGCCGGTTGCGCCGACCTCAGCAATAGCCTCTCCTTGAGCGATCTGATCGCCAACCTTGACAAGAATTTTACTCAGATGGAGAAAAGTAGAAGAAAGTCCGTGCCCATGATCCATGATCAGAGTTGCCCCGGAAAAGAACATCCCCGGATGTGCTAGAGTGATAACCCCTCCTGCTGGGGCTTTGACCGGTGTACCTGTGGGGGCAGCGATATCGATACCAAAATGGGGTCGCCGTGGCTCACCATTCAAGATACGTTGGCTACCGTAAATTCCGCTGATACGGCCAATCACCGGCCAGATAAATTTTTCTTGAAAATTCAACCGGGTACTGTTCTGTCGCCGGGCTCTTGCAACCCCCTTCGCCTCTTGTCCAATCCGGCGCAGGTCTTCTTTGGTTGGATTCATCATCCGCTTGCTGATACCGTTGATTTTTTGGATATCATATTTACGCTGTTTGAGTTTAATTGCTTGTTGATGAGCGGTCCCGTCAGGATCGATCAGGGTCAGAGTTTGCTCAAGTGATACATCACGGCCAAATCCGAGAATGAAGGACCCATCTGGCGCAATTTTTAACTGTCGGTCAGCGTAGAAAACCTGGGCCCCTGAATCAACATGGCCGCGCAATAAGCCACTTTGGGTAGGGGAGCCTTCTAACTGCAGGTCAGCAAGGCTGAGAGTTGGAACGCTGCTAAATAAAACCACCAGGATAAAATGGAATAGATAATTTCTCATATTGAATCAGTTGCCCTTTACTTACTGCTGATATTAAATTCAACTCGGCTTGCCGGGCCCTCCTTGGGCGATTGATAGATATCTTCTTTTTTCAGAAAAAGCCTTGGTTTAATTTCTTCATTGACTGTTACCAGCGCATCACGCACTGCCATGGCTCGTGATTTGGCCAGTTCAGCCATTTGCTCCTCTTCTGCCAGAATGTTAGCCAACAACAGTTTTTCCATTTCCTCTGGAGGAAGCTTTTTCAGTATCCCAATAAAATTCTTTGGCCGTGGGAAATTGGCTTTTTTATAAACAGTTAATAAAATGTCCGGGTACTCTTCAGCGCTGACAACAACCTCTTCTTTTGTTGTCGGGGGCTTGCCAGCTTCTTCCAGATCCCGCCATTTTGCGTCCACCAGCATTTGCCGCAGTTGTTCTTGTCGGTAAGCTTCCGGATCTTGTTCTTTATCCGCAAAAGCACTGATTTCCAGGGTCAAGGCAGGTCGTTTGGCAAGCATCTCCGCTAAAGTTTCAAGCTTTGTCAATTGTTCTGCATCGATGGTTGCCAGCCCACTGGCAAACATGATCCCGGAAAAATCTTCATCCCCGCCGAGCATTGAAGCCAGCAGGGAGAATGGGGATGTTGCCGCTTTGACCAGCAGGTTTTTGAGAACCGTAAAGATAGCGCCACCCAAACTGAAATCAGGATCGCTCAGATCTCCGGAAATAGGAATATCAAGGTGAATTTCATCGTTGCTGTCCTTCAGCAGGGCAACCGCAAAGGCCACTGGAAGGGAGGTTGCCTGGTCACTTTTTACTGTCTCTCCAAAGGTAAATTGATCGATCATGATCTGGTTTTTGGCGCTGATCTTCTGGTGTTCAATCAGGTAGCTCAGGTCAAGATTCAATTTGCCCTTGTCGATAACATACCCGAGATAAGTTCCCGAGTAGGGAGTCATAGGGGTCAGATCAATATCTTTAAAACTGAGGGTCAGATCGGCAAACAGGTCACGGCTTAAAGGATTGATTTTGCCACTGATTGTCAGTGGTGAATGGTTTTCCAGTTGGCCACGTAAATCAACGTCAGCTTGCATCTGTTCGTCAGCAGTCAGTCCAGTGACCCGGCCACCTAATTTATACATGGTGGTTGAAAAAGTACTTGGCAGATGCCGGTCAGTAAAGGCGACTGTTCCACCCTGCAAGGTTAAAGTATCAACCCGGATATCCAGCGGTGGTTCCGCCTCAGTAGTCTTTTCAGCGACGGTCGCTTTTTCAGGGCTGGATTGCTTGGAGTCCTTCTCTTTGACGTCAGGATCTTTCTCGGTGGCCGTCACACTGGTCAGATTTATTTGCCCCTCCGGGGTAATTTGGATATTGGCTAAATAATCACTCAAAGCAACATCTTTGATGTGAAGTGAAAAGGGGGCAATCTCCCCTTTAATTCCATCCAGATTGAGGTTTTTCCAAGTGAGGAGTTCCCCGTCGCCAATGGGGTCGCGTAGATCAAAGTTGTTGACGTGGAGTTTGCCGAAAAAAACCCCGCTGAATTTGTCTGGCTGTTGTTTCAGATTGATCGCTAAAGTTGAAAAAAGCTTACCGTCTTTCAGGCTGATGTTCACCCCTTCTGGAACAAAATTGTTGAAGAAGCTCAGAGGGAATGACTTAATATTAGTTTGTACCTGAAGTTGCAGGGGCGTGTGGACAACGCTACCGTCAACTTTGATGCTCCCTTTTCCCCCGACCTTTGCAGCGAGGGAAAAAGGGCTTTTCTCTGCGACAGGGTAGCTGAGATTTTCCGCATGGAGCTTGAAATCACGAATCTTGGCCCTGGGTTTTTTTGCCAAGCTGAGATCGGTCAACAGCAGTTTGAATTTTTGCAGATCAACACTTTCGGCACGAATTTTCCAAGGCTCTCCCGCTTCAGTATTGGCTTCCGGTTTGTTAAGTTCTGGTTCAGTACCCTCTGCCGCCGGTTGTTTCCGTAGCAGTTGCAGGGGTGACAAGCTGCCATCAGCCAATCGAGTTGCGGTGATGTCTCCACCGTTCAATTGAATGGCACCTAAATTGATCTGTTGTTGTTGCATATCAAAAGAACTGCCGGTAACACTGAAGTCGGATAAAATGAACTGATCCTTGCCTGAGAAGGGAACCAGCAGATCACTTAGCGTCAACTGTGCCTCTTGAACTTGTATATTTCCATCTTCAGTGTAGATCATTTGCCCAGCAAGATTCAGGACCCCTTCAATTGGTGCCGTCAACAAACCCTCCAGATAAGGGTAGAAGGGTTTCAAGGATATTTTCCCAGCATTCAAATCCATCCTTGCCGTTGTTGGATTTATTCCCACCTCTCCACTGATTACAGTAGTAAGCTCCCGGTCAGTTTGCAGTGTCAGGATTGCAGCAGTTTTCTGTTCCAGATGGGTTGAAAGGTTATTCAACTCCAGATTGATTATCCGAATCTCTTCGGAAAACCCGCCGGGGACAAAATCATCGCGATAGTGAATCTGACCATCAATCAATGCCAATTTTCCAATCATCAGCAGAGGTAAGCTGCCTGCTGTTCCGCCTTCCTCTCCCTCCTCTTCTTCCACAGTGGAAACCACCTCTTTGGCTGGGACAATGTGCTGGAAATTCCAGCGACCTGAACTATCTCGATCAACATAAAACTGTGGGTCGTAGATATCGATCGACACCAGGTTGAAATCCCGGGTAAAGAGATCCGCCCAGTCGAGATCAAGAATCAGAGTTGGCATACTGAATAGCTCACGACCACCCAGTTCACGCAGATCAATATCTGAAAGAGCGAGCTCACCACCGAGCATCAACCTGGGTTTTTCGGTTCGGGAAACATGGTAAGAAAGGTCAATTTCACAATCGAGCATTCCCTGTTTGACGTCTATCGGTAGTGGAATCGGTGAATGGAATGCATAGTGGGCCAGATCGACATTATCAAGACTCAAGTACAGGTCGGTCTCCAATGAATCATGAAACGGTTTCAGTTGCCCGTCGGCACGGATTTCTGCATCATTCAGGAGCAGGGACAGTGATGGATTAACATAATCATCGGTCAGGTAAGGGATATTCCCGATAAAGGGGACGCTCAAAGCCAGTTCACGAATCCGGTGTTGCGATTTTTTCTCTGAAGTCTGGTCGGTAAAATCGATGCTACCACCGCTCAGGACAATATTGTTCAGCGAAAAATGGAACGGCTTTTTCGGTTCAGTAGTGACTGGCTCAGGTTGATCACCACCCAGTTGGGTGAAGTCGGAAAAGTTGAATTCCTGCTTGCCAAGGAGTTCAATATTGACAAACGGATCATCCAGTTCGACACGGTCGAGAATGACCGCCTGCTTAAGAATCGAGTTAACACTGCCGGAGAGCATCAGCCTTTTGAATTTTACAAAGGGTTGATCACTGTTCTGTTCGGTCAGCTTTGTTCCGCTGAGTTCAACAGTGAGAGTAAAAGGGTTGAAGAATGCTTTTTCAATCGTTAAAGTACGATCAGTGTTTTCGGCAATCCAATTGCTGCCCTGCTTTTTGATCTGCCAGGGGACGATCAGCATAGATGAAAGCAATAACCCAAAAATAACCGCAATAGAAATTAGACTAATTTTTAACCAGCGCGACATATTTTCTCCTCCACAATAGCTCTGTCGAAGTTTACCATAAGAAAATTGATGTTGGGGAAAATATAACTTTATCAGTTGCCTTTTGGCGATAAAAAGGATTTTTCATGTTTGCAACGGAGATCTATCAAAAGCGTCGACAGAAATTATCTCAACAGGTCAAAAATGGCTTAATCCTGCTGCTGGGGAATATCGATTCACCATTCAACTCAGCAGACAATTGCTATCGCTTTCGCCAGGGCAGCAGTTTTCTCTATTTCTGTGGGCTGGATCAACCTGGATTTGCAGTTGTGTTGGACGCTGATTCAGGGCGCGAAATATTGTATGGCCCGCAGCAAAGCCTGGACGACGTGATCTGGAGCGGATCGCAACCCTCTTTACAGAGTCAGACTGAGCGGATTGGTATTGTAGAATCGGTTTCGATCCATAAATTGCAGGATACTATTACTGTTGCACTCAAGGCTAAAAGGACGGTTCATTATCTGCCAAGTTGCCGGGCTGAGAATCAGATTTTGGTGGCAGAACTGCTGGGGAAAAGTATTCCTGCGATAATGGCGGATGTTTCCCCTGTGCTGATTAAAGCAGTCGTTGCATTGCGTGCAATCAAAGGCGTGGAAGAGATTTCAGAGCTGGATTCTGCCGCTGATTTGGGCTATCAGTTACACACCATGGCAATGGGGATGGCCAGGGCAGGTGTTTATGAGTGGGAGATTGCTGGTGAACTGGAGGCAGTTGCCACACGTTCCGAGAGGATGCTCTCTTTCCCGCTAATTGTAACTACTCATGGGGAAACCCTGCACAATCACCAGCGGGATAATCAGTTGCAGAATGGTGATCTGCTGCTTGTCGATTGTGGAGTTGAAAGTGCAATGCACTACGCTTCCGATCATACCCGCACCGTTCCGGTTGGGGGGAAGTTTAGCTCCCGACAACGCGGTATTTATCAGATTGTTTTGGGCACTATGGAGCGGGCGAAGGAGTTGATCAGACCTGGCATTGCTTATCTCGATATTCATCTGGCGGCTTGCCGTACTCTGGTAGAAGGGTTGCAATCTCTGGGGTTGATGCAGGGTGACGTTGATCAGGCTATTGCAGCCGGTGCCCACGCACTGTTTATGCCACATGGATTGGGGCATATGCTTGGTCTGGATGTTCATGATATGGAAGAACTCGGTGAAGATTATGTCGGCTATGATGATAATATTCAGCGCTCAACCCAGTTTGGCACTTCCGGGCTGCGCCTGGGACGTGAGCTTCAGAAAGGCTTTGTGCTGACAGTGGAACCGGGGATCTATTTTATCCCCAAATTGATAGAACAGTGGAAAAAAGCGGGTCGCCATGCAGAATTTATCAACTATGCTAAACTGACGGAGTATGTCGATTTTGGAGGGATACGCCTCGAGGATGACATATTGGTTCTGCAGGAGGGAAATCGTTTGCTTGGTCGACCTATCCCTTTACAAATCGATGAGATTGAAAAAAGAACAGGGGAAAGTTGATTAATATAGTCTGTTTTCTTGACAACCTGTTGATCTCTCTGTAGGTTTTTTGCTTGGAACAAAACTTTAATGAGTTATGGTGACGTCATGCGGTTTTGTCTTACACATTGTAAAAAGGAGGCTTCAATAATGCAAAAACTTTTGACCCGGCTATTGCCAATTTTGCTTCTGCTGCTGTTTGTTGGCCAGGTGCAAGCCAAAACTCTGGTCTATTGTTCCGAAGGTAGCCCGGAAGGATTTGCTCCACAACTTTACACCGCTGGAACCACTTTTGACGCAAGTTCAAGAACTGTTTTTGAAGGGTTAACCCATTTTGTGCGTGGAACAACAGAACTTGAGCCTGGAATGGCAGAGAGCTGGACTGCTTCAGCTGATGGTAAGGTTTATACCTTCAAATTGCGCAAAGGGGTTAAATTTCAATCCGCCAAACATTTCAAACCAACCCGTGATATGAATGCCGATGATGTTATTTTCACTTTTGAACGGCAGTGGAAAAAAGATCATCCCTTCTATGCAGTATCCGGCGGGAATTACGAATATTTCAACGGCATGTCAATGCCTGATCTGTTAAACAAAATTGAAAAAGTTGATGATTACACTGTTAAATTTATTCTCAATCGCCCAGAAGCTCCAATGCTGGCGAACCTGGGGATGGACTTTGCGGTCATTCAGTCTGCCGAATATGCTGATGCCATGATGAAAGCCGGAACTCCCGAGAAGGTTGATCAATGGCCAATCGGTACAGGACCTTTTACTTTCGCGGGTTACAAAAAAGATGCCCAAATTCGCTACACAGCTTTTGCCGATTACTGGAAGGGTAAAGCTGCAATCGATAAACTGGTTTTTTCCATTACACCGGATGCTTCGGTTCGTTATGCAAAATTGAAAGCTGGTGAGTGTCAGGTCATGCCTTACCCGAACCCAGCTGATATTGCCGCTATGCAAGCTGACCCGAAGATTAATGTTATGGAGCAGGAAGGGCTGAATGTTGGCTACCTCGCCTATAACACCAAAGTTGCTCCATTCGATAACGCCAAGGTTCGGAAAGCTCTGAACAAAGCGATGAACAAACAAGCTATTATTGACACTGTTTTCCAAGGTGCCGGTAAAATTGCCAAGAACCCGATTCCACCAACTATCTGGTCTTACAACGAAGCAACCGTAGATGACACTTATGATCCAGTTGCTGCGAGAAAAATGTTGGCTGAAGCTGGTTACCCGAATGGTTTTGAGATGAAGGTCTGGGCAATGCCCGTCCAACGTCCTTACAATCCCAATGCTCGCCGAATGGCTGAAGTTATTCAAGCTGACTTCGCCAAAGTTGGAGTTAAAGTTGAGATCATCTCTTACGAATGGGGTGAGTACCTCAAGCGCTCCAAGGACGTTAATCGTGATGGCGCTGTTCTGTTAGGTTGGACCGGTGATAACGGTGACCCTGATAACTTCCTCGCTGTATTGCTCGGTTGTGACGGTGTTGGCGGCTCAAACCGTGCCAACTTCTGCTATAAACCATTTGAAGATTTGATTCAAAAAGCCAAGGTTGTTGCTGATCCGACTGAGCGGACCAAACTCTATGAGCAAGCTCAAATTGTATTTAAAGAGCAGGCTCCCTGGGCAACAATCGCTCACTCTGTTGTGTTTATACCGATGACAAATAATGTTAAGAACTATAAAGTTGATCCCCTCGGTGGACACATTTTCTACGGAGTCGATCTGAAGTAAGTTCTTTATGTAGCAAGTCCGGCCGGAGGGAGTTCTCCTCCGGCTTTTTTACCTGGTAACTATAATCCATGTTCAGTTTTCTCCTTAAACGAATCAGTGTTGTCATTCCGACATTTCTCGGCGTCACATTATTGACTTTTTCCTTGATTCGCCTGATTCCAGGTGACCCCGTTGAATTGATGGCCGGTGAGCGTGGTGTTGATCCAATTCGGCATGCTGAGTTGCTGGCACAAATGGGACTCGATAAGCCACTACTGGTTCAGTACTGGAACTATCTGACCGGCATTTTTCAGGGTGATCTCGGAACCTCAATTGTGACTCGAGAACCGGTTATCCGGGAGTTTTTTACCCTTTTTCCAGCAACGCTCGAATTGAGTTTCTGCGCTATTATTATCGCTGTTGTGGTTGGCTTGCCCGCAGGAATTATTGCTGCTGTACGGCGGGGTAAGGTCGTTGACTACACAGTCATGGGGCTATCCCTCACCGGCTATTCTATGCCAATCTTCTGGTGGGGTTTGTTGTTGATTTTGTTTTTCTCTGTTGGTCTTGGGTGGACCCCGGTTTCGGGGCGGATTTCGGCAATGTTCTGGGTTGATGAAGTGACCGGTTTTATGTTGATTGATTCGTTCCTTTCAACAGAACCTGGTGCTTTTATCTCGACGCTCAGGCATTTGATTCTTCCTTCGATTGTTCTGGCGACCATCCCTTTAGCAGTTATTGCCCGGATGACCCGTTCCGCTATGTTGGAAGTTCTGCGTGAAGATTATGTCCAGGTGGCACGAGCCAAAGGGCTGGCTATGCCTCTGGTTGTTTGTGTCCATGCCCTGCGCAATGCGTTGATTCCGGTTATTACGGTCATCGGTTTACAGGTTGGTGTGCTGATGGCAGGGGCAATTTTGACGGAGACAATTTTCTCCTGGCCCGGGGTTGGAAAATGGATGCTCGATTCGATTTATCGACGTGACTATCCTTCCGTTCAGGGTGGAATTCTGTTGATTTCGTGCCTGGTTATTCTGGTTAATTTGACCGTTGATATTCTCTACGGCGTGGTCAATCCACGTATCCGTCATAACCGCTAAGGTAAAAAGATGAATATTCAAACCCAGGCTGCGGTTGTTGATGAATATACCCCTCCGGGTCCTTTCAGGGAATTCTGGAGTTATTTCTGTGAGAATCGCGGTGCGTTGGCCGGGTTCTGTCTTATTCTTATCGTTTTATCTGCGGCTCTGTTTGCAAACTTTCTCACTCCCCATTCACCCTACGAGCAATATCGTGACTACATCCTGACTCCACCAGCCTGGCAGGATGGTGGTCTCTGGCGTTTTCCTCTTGGTACCGATGAGGTTGGTCGTGACATTTTAACCCGACTCATTTTTGGCGGTCGGATGTCGTTGTTTATCGGCATGATAGTTGTCTCTCTATCATTGATGATTGGCACCCTGATCGGCTTGATCTCGGGGTATGCCAAAGGGATGACCGATGCCCTGATTATGCGCGCCATGGATATTATCATGGCATTGCCCAGCTTGCTGCTGGCCTTGGCGATTGTCACCATTCTTGGGCCGGGATTGATTAATGCTGCGATTGCTATAGCCATTACTTATTTGCCCCACTATGTCCGGATTACCCGAGCTTCAGTGATTGCTGAAAGCTCCAAGGATTATGTTACTGCCTCACGGGTCAGTGGCGCGGGGGTGCTGCGGTTGATTTTTATCACGATTCTGCCGAATTGTATGGCACCGTTGATTGTTCAGGCTTCACTGGGTTTTTCCAATGCTATTCTTGATGCGGCAGCACTGGGGTTTATCGGCCTGGGTGCCCAGCCGCCGAGTCCTGAATGGGGATCGATGCTGGCAAATGCTCTCGAGTTTATCCAACGTGCCTGGTGGGTGGTCACTTTTCCCGGGCTGATGATTTTGATCACGGTTCTAGCTTTTAACCTGATGGGTGACGGTTTGCGTGATGCGCTCGACCCCAAGATGAAACTTTAAGTTATGGTTTTGTTTGAAAACCGTATTCAGGGAACCCGTAAGAATGGCGCTATTTTAAGGGCAGATACCAGCAAAACCGGGATTGTCCCCGCATGGGGGCTGTCCCAGGCTTTTGCGACACGAACCACCGCAGTTTCATAGCCCGTAAACACCTGGGACAGCCCCCGATGGATCTGGGGACAGTCCCGCGTTTAC
>JAOZOH010000010.1 GCA_029933365.1 Desulfuromusa sp.
CGAAAAATTCTTCGGTGTCATGCGTGAGCCCGAGTTAGAACAAATTTGCCGTGTCAAACCCATTATTGTGCTTTTTGCCGCCAGAATCTGCTCCTGGAAGACTCTGCCAATGAGTATAGAACCGGCACCACAATCAGGGTCAACAAAGTCGCAAATGCCAACCCAAAAATCACCGCCACCGCCATCGGTCCCCACCAGTCAGCGGACTCACCACCTATGACCCAACGAAATGCAATGAAATCGAAACTGATCCCCACAGCCATTGGCAAAAGACCAAGGATAGTCGTAGTCGCTGTTAGCATTACAGGTCGAAAACGCACCGTTCCAGCTCGGATCAGCGCAGCATTTAACTCCATTCCTTCCTGAATCAATTGATTGATGTAATCAATAAGAACAATCGCATTATTGACCACGACACCTGCCAAGGAGATAACTCCAATCCCTGTCATAATAATTCCAAAGGGTGTCGAGGTGACCATCAGACCCAGAAAAACCCCAGTCAGAGATAAAAGGACAGATGTCATAACAATTAAGGTCTGGAGAAGGGAATTAAACTGGGTGATCAGAACCAACATGATCAACAAGATTGCCCCGACAAACGCTTTGGATAAAAATGCGGCAGCTTTTTGTTGTTCTTCCTGCTCACCAGAATAGGTAATCTGATAACCAGCGGGAAGTTGCATGGTAGCTAGCCGTTTTTGAACCTCTAGTAAAACTTCATGACTGTTACGGCCAAAGGTTTCTGCTGATATGGTGACAACCCGTTTTTGATCAATATGGCGGATAGAACCGAACCCTGCCCCAAGCTCAACAGTTGCAACGGTCGATAACGGAATGGGTGAACCATCGCCAGCAGGAATAAGTAGATTTTCAATATCTGCCACAGAAGTGCGGCGCTGAGCAGGCATTCTGGCAACAATGTCATACTCATCCTCCCCCTCGCGGTATACGCCTAACTTTGTGCCACTTATTGCGGCCTTCACCATCTCAGATATTTCAGCGGTTGAAAGCTTTAACAGGCTAGCCTTTTCACGATCAACATCAATACGAATTTCCGGTTTAGCTTTAGAAAAATCATCTTTCAGATCAACCAGCCCTGCAACATCTTTAATCAGCTGCCGTGCCTCCATAACCAACTGGTCAAGTATGTCGATTTTATCCCCGCTAATTTCAACACTCACTGGCGGTCCTGTGGGTGGTCCCTCTTCCTGCTGCTCAACCTTAAATTCAGCTCCGGGTATTGGTGTTACAGCAGATCTGATCCGATCAAGCACATCGCGGGAATCCTCTTTGCGGTCTTTTCGTTCAATAAAGTCAAGAGATACTTTACTTAGGTTAGACTGAGCACTGCCACCTCCTCTCTCACTGCCAGAAATACCGATTTCAGCGACAGTGTAGCGAATATCTTTTTCAGCAACGGCAAACGCTTCTACCTGTCTTGCCAGAACATTACTGGCAGCAAGGTTTGCCCCTTCGGGAGCTTTGATCTCTACAAAAGCAAGATTTGGTTCCATATCAGGGAGCAGTTCGATTCCATGACCCAACACCGCATAGGACGCACCAATACCGAAGAGCAGCAGAAATGAAGCAAGGACAACCAGCAACCGCTGCTTAAGCGCATATTCAAGGAGTATCCCATACCATTTGATCGCTTTACTCGGTCTTTTTTTGTTCTGTTGACCTGGTTTTTCCAACAACATGAAATGGCCACAGATGGTTGGATTAATCACCAGAGCGACAAATAGAGATGCTGACAGAGTGATGATCAAGGTCAACGGCAGAAACTTCATGAATTCTCCCATGATGCCCGGCCAGAACGTCATGGGAAAAAATGCACAGAGAGTCGTTGCCGTTGAACTGATGACTGGCCAACCAACTTCTGCTACCGCAATCTTGGCTGCTTTTATTCCTGAATAACCTTCCTGCATGTGCCGATAGATGTTTTCTACAATCACAATTGCATTATCAACCAGCATTCCTAAGGCAAGAATGAGGCTAAACAGAACCACCATATTCAAGGTGATACCCATAAGTTGCAGAACTGCAAAAGAGAGCAACATCGAAAAGGGTATTGCCAAGGCGACAAATAAGGAGTTGCGTAAACCAAGAAACATGAACAAGACTAAAACAATTAGAATCAGACCGGTAATAATATTATTTTCCAACTCCGAAACCATCCGGCGGATATCTTTTGATTGATTAAATGTGACTGACAGGTCAATACCAGGTGGGACAAGCTCATCAGCAGATTCGAGCAAAGCAAAAACCCGATCAGCCACTTCAATAATATTGGCACCGGTCCTTTTTTTAATCGCTAGAGAAACACTCTGGTTACCATTCAGACGAGCATAACTGGTCCGATCTTCAAATGAATCAATAATTCGGGCAACGTCTTTGAAATAAATAACCCGTCCGTCACGTTCCGTCAGAACCAGATTGTCAATTTCTTCCGGATCAGAGAATTCACCGGGAATACGCAGCAGGTATTTCCCTTGCCCGATATCAATACTGCCGCCGGGAATATTGACGTTCTCCTGCCGAATTGCTCGCACAATTTCATTGAGTGAGATGCGATAGGCATAGAGACGATCTGGATCAAATTCGACCCGAATCTGCCGTTCACGACCGCCAGTCAACACCACATCAAGGACACCTGAAATTTCCTCGATTCGCTCTTCCAGTTTTTCCCCGACACCCTTCAGAACAGTTTCGTCAACCTTTCCTGAGACAGAAACCATCAAAATCGGGAATTCAGATAGATTTATTTCCAGAACCGATGGATCATTTTCCAGATCGTTGGGCAAGTCCCCTTTGGCCTGATCAACCTTGTCTCTGACCCACTGCAAAGCGTTATTAATATTAACGTCAGGATCAAATTCAATCGTGATCATTGAAGATCCCTCAGCACTGACCGAGCGGATTTTTTCGACATCCTTAAGCCCTTTAAGTTTACGCTCAATGGGATAAGTGATGAGACTTTCAATATCATCCGGGGTCACCCCTTCATAAGGGGTAACAACCAAAACGTATGGAATGGTGATGTCGGGAGTCGATTCGCGGGGCAAAACAATATAGCTGTAGATTCCAACAATCAGAATAATCAGCATCAGCGCAAAAACAGTGCTGCGCCGGTCGATTGCTGCGTTAGAAATCAGCATCGCTTATTTTTCTCCCACTTCTATTTTGGTGCCATCAATCAGCAATTGCTGACCTTCAATGATAAGAAATTGGTTTTCTTTCAAACCTTCTTTAATCACAACGCGTTGATCAATGGAGCTGCCAATAATCACATTAACTTTTTGAGCAAGGCTATTTTCTGCAAGGAAAACAACTTTTTCGCCATCTCGATCTATGACCGCGTATAAAGGGACAGAAACAACCTGCTCCAGGTGTTGCCGCACAAACTTGACTCGGACAATCATGCCAGGGCGGAGCTTTGCAGAGCGGTTATCCAGCACAATTTTAGTTCGATATGTGCGAGTGGCTGGATTAGCAGAAAATGCAATATAATCGATAATCCCCACCATAGGATCAGCAGGCAAATTATTAATTACCGCTGGAATGAGTTCAACTTGTTGCCCAATTTTGAGGAATGGGACATCCTTTTCAGGAACATCGGCTATTATTTTAAGTTTATCGATTTGAACCAATCTCAACAACGGCTTGCCAGGATCAACATATTCACCACGATCTACATACAAATAATCTATAATGCCATTCACCGGTGCCCGAGGCAGGCTTTTTGCCAACTGCAGTTGCGTTGTCTTTAATGCGGCCTTGGCTACTGTCAAACTATTTTCCAGTTCATCCAGCTCCTGCTGGCTAACCAAACCATCAGCTTCCAGTTGTCTGTAACGAGCAAGTTTCCGCCCGATGACCGTGACATTCTCACGATCTCGCTGCAGGTAACTTTTTATCGTTTCAGGATCAATTTCCAATAGAACTTCATTGGCCTTGACCCTATCCCCCTCTTTAACATGAATCTTCTGTACCGATCCGGCAATTTCAGCAGCCAAAGACAAATCTTCCCACGCTTCCAAATTGGCCGGCAGGATAAAAGTTTCGACTAAATCAGATAGCGCAACTTTCTCAATGGAGACCGGAACAACCTTTTCCGGCCTGCTTACTACCCCCTCCTCCTGACGGCTACAAGCTGAGAGAAGAGAAAAGCTGAATAAGCTGAGAATGATTATTTGAACAGACCATTTATATATTTTCAAGGCGCAACTCCTCATTATTGTTGGTCAGGATAATCCCATGCCGTTCCAGAATATTACCGCGCACATAGTCCATTTGAGCTAGCGCCAAGTGGTAGCGAGTCAAAGCATTAATGCGACCTATTTTTGCTTCAATCAGTTTATTCTGGAAGGAGATCATTCTAAAGGTATTAGATAACCCCTCGTCTAAGCGGCGTTGTTCCTGCTCTAGTGATGTTTTTGCCAAAACTGAAAAATGTTCCGCAATCTCAAATTGTTTAAAGGCATGAGTCATATTGATTTGCTGTTGCAATAAATCACTTTTCAAAACAGCTTCCAAATCCTGCTGGTGGTAGCGATCCTGTTTCAATTGCAGCTCTGCCTGTCGGTATCTTGATTTAGCTGCACGGTTGCCAAGGGGTAGGGAAAATTTCAGACCCGCGCTCCATTGATATCCGTCTGCTTCACTCATGCTGCCAAATGAATTCAACCAGGAGCCTGAATAACGACTGTCAGGAGCGGTATCTCTCTCGTCACCAGAAAGGCCATTAATGCCAGCTTTAAATTCTAAATCAAGCTGCGGTTTCAATTGATTGCTTAAATAGTTTTGTTGCAGAAAACTATTTTTCACCGTGTAATCATTGATTTTCAGTTCCAGGCGTTTCTTTCGTGCAGATTCAAAGAGTTGAGCAAAATTGGGAAAATTAATCTCTTGAACAACCGGGCTATAGTCAACCAGAGCTGTCGGTTCGAAATCATCGTCAAGGCTATGATTTAATTGTCGGTTCAACTCTTCAAGCAACAGATCTCGACTTTGTATCGCGAATGATAAACTGAGTTGCCGATCTGCCTGTGCTGTTTCTGCCTCCTGCACCTCAGAAACAGGAATAACACCAGCAGCGAAGCGTTTTTGATTATCATGATAAAGTTCATCAGCTAACCGTACTGCTTCTTGACGCAAGCGGATGGTTTCTGACTCTCCGGCAATCTGCCTTGCAGCAGATTCAAGTTGCAGAATTAAATTTTGCGCTCGCAATAGATAAACTAAAGAGGCCTGTCGGTGTTGATTATGGGCTATTTCAAGCTTCGTTGAATTGATTGTAGTGCCAAGATTACGCAGCAGTGGTTGATTCAAATCAACCTGTAAAGCGGTACGATAGTGTGGGTCAAGATTATTAGTATAGTCGTTGTCAGAGACCCATGCGGAATTCAAAGATAGTGCTGCGGTGAGTCCGATTTTAAAATGTTTGCTAATTCCGACCAGCCCAGAATATTTTTCTGTATTACTCGCAGTAGAAGAACTAAAACTCGACTCAAAAGGGGTCGAGGAACGATCGTATCCAGTTGCAGCAAAAACATCGCTATCAAAAAACGCCTCTTCTAGCGTAATAGCTTCAATTTCTTGTGAAACATTGATCATTTCAACCTGCAAACCAAGATTAGTTTCCAACCCCAGAGCTATCAAATCACGCAAGCTCAGAGGGCTCTGCTGAGAGGCCTGGATAACGGTTGGCAGAAAACAAAGAAGAAACAAGAATGCAGTTGCTAGTTGTTTTTTCATTTTGCAATCCCCTCCAGTACCTGACTGAACAGAACCCGCATTCCCTCTTCGGCTTCCTGCAGCGAAGTCACGTAACCGGTATACCAACCGGCAAGAACCCCCAGATAAAGAGAAAAGAAATGGACAGAGAGATGAAACAATTCATGTTCAGCAGAAATCTCACCTTTGTCTTGAGCTCTTTTGAAAAAAACTTCAATAGTATCAAAATAACGCTGATCATGAACCTTAGCTTTCTCATTGATCTCACCGGGAAAAACCATCTCACGTAACATCTGGCGACCAAATTCTCGATTTTTGGTAACAAAAGTGAATTTGAGCATAAAGAAATCAACCAGCAGATCGATTAATGACTTATCGATCCCCTCATTCGACTGTAACTGGGTAAATGCCAGACTAAGTTCTTCATCGCAATAGCTGATAAAAATGTCATTTTTGGTTGAAAAATAGCCATAAACCGTCGTCTTTCCAATACCAGCTTCCTTTGCGATATCCTCGATACTGGTATTTTCGCAGCCTTTGTCGGCAAACAATTTAACCGCAGCAGCCTGAATCGCACGTTTTGTTTCTTGCTTTTTTTGTTCTCTGACTCCCACTAGAAGCTCCTCCCTATAAAATCTCGACTCCGTTCGAGTTTAATACAAAAAAGTGACATGTCAAGAAATCTCGAATAAATTCGAGATTTCATAAATATCATTATGTAAATTTAAGCATTGCATCATAATGAAAGATAGAATATTTTGTATGGTATAAATATTTAGAGGGAATCATGACAAGTGAAATTGATCGACCAACAGCTGATTTAAGAAAAAATTTACGCTCTCCACTGATCATTCAGAAGGTTCATATTGGTGCTGATCGTCCTGCCTTTTTTGGTTACAGCAAAAACATCAGTAAAAGTGGGATGTTTATTGCGACGAGCAATCCGATCCAGGCCGGGGAACAAATTGATCTTGAGTTTCCGCTACCTGCACCACTAAAAGGGACTGCTCGCTGTCGCTGTGAGGTGGTTTGGAAACGCCCGCATGGAACGCACCTCCCCTTTGAACCGGGAATGGGAATAAAATTTATTGACATGCCGGTGGAAGTCTCTGCTCGGTTGGATGAGTGGATAAAAGAGCAATTATAGTTTTCATACAAAAGCTCGACATGGCATCTACATGTCGAGCTTTTGTCTATCCTGGACTAACTAATCCTCAAGAGAATCAATAGCCTGTTCAATCCTTTTTAAAGAAGTTTCCTTCCCCAACACCCGCAGAACATCATAGATACCAGGACTGGGCGCACCTCCGGTCAGGGCAACCCTTAAGGGCTGAGCCACTTTGCCAAACTTCAACTCAGTTGTTTCTATAATATCAGCAAAGACAGCTTCCAGATGTTCCTCGGTGAAAGAGTCACAAACACCTAGTTTATTCTGCAGAAGAATCAACAGGTCTTTTTGTTCCCGTTTCAGGAATTTCTTTTTTGCCTTTTCGTCATAGCTGATTCGATCGACAAAATAAAACTCTGCACCCGTTGCCATTTCAACCAAAGTAGCTGAGCGTTCCTGTAACCCTTTGACCACTTCAATTAGGTCTGGACCCCCCTCAATATTGATTCCTTTCTCTACCAGAAAAGGCTTCAGTAACTCTGCCAACCGCTGCGGATCCCCGGTTTTGATATAATGGGCGTTGAGCCACAGAAGTTTTTCAGGATTGAACACCCCGGCTGAACGCCCAACACTATCAAGACTGAACTTTTTGATCAGATCAGACATACTGAAAATTTCTTCATCGCCATACGACCAACCCAAGCGCACCAGATAATTGACCAATGCCTCGGGAAGATAACCCATCTCCTGATAAGCCATCACCGAGGTTGCACCATGACGCTTTGACAATCTCTTCTTGTCAGAGCCAAGAATCATCGGCACATGAGCAAATTCTGGAACTTCGTAGCCCAAGGCTTCATAGAGAAGAATCTGCCGGGGGGTATTATTAATATGATCATCACCACGAATAACTAGATTAATCCCCATTTCTGCATCATCAATAACCACCACAAAATTATAGGTGGGGGTCCCATCGGTTCGTTGAATAATCAGGTCATCAAGCTCTTCGTGACGAAACGTGATTGAACCTTTGATACGGTCAATAAAAGTTGTTTCTTCACGCTCTTCAGGAAGCTTGAAGCGCACGACATAGGGAGTATCGGGCTGATCGGTCCGGTTGCGACAGGTGCCATCATATTTAGGCTTCCGCCCTTCTTGTTTGGCTTTTTCCCGCTTCGCATCAAGCTCCTCAGCGGTGCAATAACAACGGTAGGCCTTCCCCTCGTCAAGCAGTTGCTGAACCTTTTGTCGATATAATTCAAAACGGTCTGATTGATAAAAAGGGCCTTCATCACATGAGAGACCGAGCCAATCCATAGCGTTTAATATTGCATCGATCGATTCTTGAGTGGAGCGCACGACATCGGTGTCCTCTATTCTAAGAACAAACTTACCAGCTTCTTTTTTAGCTAAGAGATAATTAAACAGAGCTGTCCTGGCTCCGCCTATATGCAAATATCCCGTTGGACTAGGGGCAAAACGGACACGTAGGTCAGACATGGAAACTCCTTTGATTTTTTAATATTCTCCTCTCCATGAGGGAGAGGGTCAGGGTGAGGGGGAAACGTTACAATTCAATATCCGACTAGAATCAAACTCCCCCTCATCCGGCCATCGGCCACCTTCTCCCTCATGGAGAAGGATTTCATTCTAAGGTTAGTCCAGCATAGCCAACCACCCGGTTATTATCACCATTGACTTGACCTGAATGGGCATAACGAATCAGCTGGCACTCTCTGGCTCCCAGGTCATAAGCGGCTTTCATCACGACGATGGTTGGCAGCACACCACACATACTGATTCGATTCTCTCGGACAACCCGATAAAGTCGCTGCAAATCATAAGCAGTCATGGCATCAATTGCCAGGAAATCCAGCTTCTCGGAGATTTCCGCAGAACTGAAATGATTCATATCGGTACTGGCGAGAAGCAGGATATCCTCTTGCCAGTTTTTCACAACTTGTGCAATTTCAGCGCCCAGCTGTAGACAGTCGGTTAGCGATAATTGTCCTAACGCAATTGGGACAATTTGCAATTCAGGCTGGCGGCGCAATAAAAACGGCAACATCACTTCCAGAGAATGTTCTTCACTATGCGCCTGGTTATCAACCGTTAGTACTACAATATTATCGACCAATTGATCACGTAAAGCAGCAGCAATTGGGACAGAACCCAACGGTGTCGCCCAGGCATCAGCGCCACTCACTGCTATATTATCACCAGCAGCATAATGTTTCGGGCCAATTAAAATAACTTGTTTCGGGATTTCAGCTGCAGCAAATACTTCACCAGCAACCGCTCCAGAATAAACATAGCCGGCATGCGGAACGACGATCCCTTTTACTTTTTTGGCCTCAGAGTCCACTTTCAACAAGGAATCAAGTTGGATTGATAATTCCTCCGGATTTGCGGGATAAAAACTTCCTGCAACTGCTGGCTGACGAATCATTTGTTCCTCCTACAGATTGAGTAGAATTTTGATACCGACAATCATCAACAATACTGCAAATATTTTCACCAATTTAGCATGACTGGTACGGCTGGCCAATTTAACCCCAAGTTGGGCGCAGAGCATTGACAAAGGGGCAACCAGAAATGCAACTAATAAATTAACATAACCAATCGAAAAAGGTGCCACGCTCGAATCTTGGATACCGTACCAAATATAGCAAATGACAGCAGAAAGGGAAGAAACCACGATCAAGGCACTGGAATTCCCTACCGCTAGATGAATAGGTAGCTGTAAAAATATCAACATCAATGGCACTGCAACGACACCGCCACCAACACCGAAGAAAGCAGAATAAAGGCCGCCAGAAAAACCAACCAAGAGTAAAGAGACTTTTTTCGCCTGAGCTAAATTTTCCGGTGGAACATAGGGTTTATAAAAAAGCAATTTCAGGCTGACAAGGATTTGCATCAACCCAAAATACATTTTAAGTTTTTCACCGGGGATAACTGCTGCGGCTGAGGCGCCAAGGAGAGAACCAACGACTCCACCAAGGGCTAAAAAAGCCACCATGTGCCAATCAACATTACCACGCTTACGATGTCCCAGAGTGCTGCTGATGGCTGTTGGCAAAATAATGGCGAGGCTGGTTCCAAATGCGGTATGAACAAGGATATCGGGAGAGAAACCAACAATTGCAAACAGCCAAAGAAACAGAGGGACCAGAATAACACCGCCGCCGATACCCAGCAATCCCGCGACAAACCCGGCAAAGGAGCCAAACAGCAAAGTTAATATAATTATTTGCGGGGACAAGAGATCCATAATTGATGGTCTCACAAAAACGATTACTGGTTAAGCAAAGATTTTGACCACCAAGGCGTAGTGGTTTTTCAGGGGGGAAGGCATACACATGTATGTCGAGATCCTGAGAAACGACTACAACACCGGAGGTCGGAATCTTTGCGACGCCAGAAAAAAAGAGTGCCAACCGTAACTGGCTGACACTCTTAAATATTGGAGGCCCCGAGCAGATTCGAACTGCTGATAAAGGTGTTGCAGACCTCTGCCTTACCACTTGGCGACGGGGCCGTTAAACGCTGATTTAACGTCGCAATGAAGTACCAAATCGCTCTGGGAGTGTCAAGAGAAATCCTTTCTACCTGGATAAAGAGATGTTTCTGAATCCAGCTATTTATCATTCTATCTGTTGCCAGCTGATCCGATAAATTGCGTCAGCATGATCATCACTTAAGTACAGGTTCCCATCAGGTCCAACGATGGGAGCTACCGGCCTTCCCCAGGCCTTACCGTTAACCAGCCACCCACGTAAGAATTCTTTACCCGATTTGCCTACTTGCTGATTCTGGTAGGGTATTCTGATCAGCTTGTAGCCGGTTGGGACACTGCGGTTCCAGGAACCGTGATAGGCCACATACAGGCTGTGACGATACTCTTCCGGTGCATTCAAGCGGTCGCCAAAGGTGATCCCCAATGGTGCTGAGTGAGCGGGCAAATCGATCCTGCTTGCAAGCGTTTCCTGACAACGCCCGGAAGACCCAAGATCGGGATCAGGAACCTGCTGACCATAGCAGTCAGGCCAGCCATAATCACCACCAGCAACAATCCGGTTAATTTCATCTGGAGGCAAGTCATCACCCAGCTGGTCGCGACCGTTATCACTGCCCCAGAGAACTTTACCATCTGGAGAAAAAGTTAATCCAACCGTATTTCTTAACCCCCGGGCAAAGATTAAAGATTTACCGGTCACAGGATCAACTTTCAGAACAGTCGCCCGTCTTGGGTCAGCTTCTGCACAGGCGTTACAGCGGGAGCCAATCGACAGATAGAGGAAACCATCCATTCCCAGAGATAGAGACCGGGTCCAATGGCCACCATCATCTGGCAACCCATCCAGAACAACTTTGACCTGATCGATTTGATTATCCTGATCAGTATCCTGTAATTCCAGCAGTTGTGATGGTTCCGCAACATACAGCTTGCCATCATTCCAAACCAGACCATGGGGACGATCCATACCAACATGATAAAGAATTGACTTGTCACTATAGCCATCATGATCAGTATCCCCAAGCTGATAAATAGCGCCCAGTTTAGGGATAGAGACATACAGGTTTCCAGCGGGATCAAAGGTCATCATCCGCGCCGGTCCCGGCAGCTTGGCAAACAGCTGAATGTCAATATCGGCAAAAGACTCGAGAAATCGTTCAGAGGCAAAAGCGGCGCTTCGATCCGTACCTTTGGCCACAATGGAAACAGAATGGCCCGTTTGACCACCCTCCTGCATCCGTTGTTTAAATGCAGAAATACTGACACTGCGACTGGGAAACATTTGATTCATAGTCAGTAATACTGTCAGTGCTGTGAACGCCAGAGTTAAAGCAGTCAGCTTACCGCCAACAGTTTTGTGCATAACCCCCATACCGAAACCCAACAACAATGTTGGTCCAAGAATATAAAGATTGCTATACTGTGGCAGACTATTCAGCAAAAAAGCACTGAACCAGCCCGACAGGAGTAAGATACAACCCAGCGTCAGCAGAAGCTTTTTTTTCATCAGAATCTGCCCTTATGGTTAAGTATTAATACAGTCACACTTATAGAATAGCACAGAGTAACAAACAGGAAAGAAACTCCGAAATTATCCCGCAACAACAGAACCTGTCTGTAGCCTCGGTTATACAGAAAAGTTGAATCTGCAAATTGATCTGATTTCTGTGTTTGTTGCTACAGTAGAAATATAGCCAGGGGTTAAGAACAGCTTTGTCAGATAACAGCCGTTCGACATTGGAGATAATCGTTCTTCAGGCTTCAGGCTACTGAAGCCTGAACCCAGCATTTTCAAAACAGCCTCTTTTCGTGTCCAGAGTCGGTAGAATTCCCGGCGTTGCCGAATTCTTAAAAATTTCATCAACTGATTCATTTCGGCCAGGTCAAAATACCGAGCCGCCAGTAATTGAAAGTCGAGAGCAGGATCATTTTTTTCAATATCAATCCCCACATCAAAACCATCAGTGACAGCGATAACAGCCCAAGAACCTGAATGTGACAAGTTAAAGAAGATTGTAGAATTATGTTCTGCTGACAGGAAGGGCTTTCCATTTTCATTATAGCGAAATCGGATAAAACTTGGTGCCTGGTTAAGATACATCCCCAGGAGCTGACGTAAATGGCTCCTCGCCAAAATAAAATATTGCTTTTTCTGCGGATCAAGTAGCCTCTCTGCCCTTTTAAGTTCATCTACAGATAATATGGATTGTTGCTGCTGAATTTTTTCAGCAGGGCTATCCAGCTCAAAGCGCCATAGATGCAATTCCCCAGCCTTGAGAGCTAACTCAGACGGCGGATGTTGCCAGCGGGTGATTTCAGGTTTCACATCAGTGTCCTTGTTGCAACCAACTCTGCAGACGCTTGAGTCCTTCATCAATAGACACCTCAGGCTGATAACCAAAATCGCGTCTGGCAGCTGAAAGATCAAACCAGTGCGCCGTAGACAGCTCTTTCGCCATAAATCGGGTCATCCGGGGTTCGTCTGAAAGCTTGAACAGCCGGCAAACATTTTCTAAGAGAGCTCCAACTATAGAAGCAAGTTGAGGAGAAATTGTTTTTTCCACTGCCGGAATACCGCCAGCAGCAAGTATTCGATTGATAATATCCCATAAAGGTAAAGGTTCATCGTTGGAAATAAAATATGTTTTGCCAGCAACGGCAGAACCAATGGAGAGTTTTTCTGCAGCCAGAATATGGGCATTGGCTGCATTATCAATATAAACACTATCCACAAGACAGGGACGATCTCCGATTCTGCGCAGAGCGCCTGCCCTACCCCGTTCCAGAATTCGTGGCACCAGATGGTTATCCTCCGGACCCCAAATCAGATGCGGACGCAACGCAACAGTTGCCAGGGTAGCGTCGTTAGCAGCTAGGACAAGCTGTTCAGCTTCAGCTTTAGTCTGCGGATACCAGGAAAGATAATGATCAGGGTATGGTACCGACTCGTCGATACCTTCCATGTCGGAACCGTCAAAAACGACACTGGGGGAACTGGTATAAATCAGGCGAGTGATATCGCATTTCCTACAGGCCTGAATGACATTTTTGGTACCGATAACATTAGGTCGATAATAATCCTCATAGCGACCCCAAACTCCAGCTTTTGCTGCGACATGATAAACCAGGTCACAGCCATCGACAGCTTTAATAACGGCAGAGGTATCGCTCAAATCACCCACAATCTGTTCAACGCCAAGTGCTGTCAATTGAGGATAAATATTGCGTGAAAAAGAACAGACATCACTTCCTTGAGCAAGCAATAGCTTAACAATTGCTTTCCCAAGAAAACCACCACCGCCAGTGACTAGAACCCTCATCGTAATTGCTCCTGAGCCCAGTCGGCGAGTTTTTCGCGAAAAATTTTTGCATTATGACGGATATCTACGGGGAAACCTGGGTGGATTAAGAACTGCTGAATAGTTTTTGTCAGTTCATGAGACTGAGCAATACTCTTCAGTTCATTAAGCAGCTGCTTTTGCTCTTGTTGATTAAGTCCCTTGTCCAATTCGACACAAATAACGGGCTGCATCTCTTCAGCCGCACCAACGCCAACCAGCGCAGTACGAAAAACGTTATCATGGCTATTGAAAATTGCTTCACAGGGGATGGTGAACAGAGTTTCCTTTGAAGTAACAACCCGATGCGCCTTGCGACCACAAAACCAGATCCGTCCCAGTTGATCCCGATAACCGAGATCTCCCATTCGGTGAAAGAAGCTCCCTTCAGAGTCAGCAATTTTTGCCAGCCGGGTTGATTCAACACGATTGTAATAACTGCGGGTCACCTGAGGACCTTTGACCACGATTTCACCGATCTCTCCTGCGGCAACTTTCAAATCATCCTGCCAGATAGAAATTTCCTGATCACTAATCCGAATAATTTCAAGTTGAATACTTGGAACGGGAAATCCGATACAGACTCCCTTTCCCTGATCAGTAGCTAAACGGGTTTCATGGAGAATAGTTTCACTACCTATAGAACAGACAGGTAGGGACTCGGTGGCGCCATAGGGAGTAAAAACTTGAACCCCGGGATTGAGCATTTTGATGAATTTTGCCAACACCACAGCCGGAACCGGTGCCCCTGCTGATATAACTCTTTTCAGTGATGGCAGTTTAATCCCATGCTCTTCACCATAAAGACCAACCCGCCGAATCAACGCCGGGGAACCAAACATGGTGGTAACATTGAAATGCTTGATCGCAGTAATTATATTTTCGGGATTCACCGAACCAGGGCGGGTAAAATCCATCCCTGGAATCACCGAAGTCATCCCCAGTGCCGGAGCAAACAGGGCAAATAACGGGAAAGTCGGTAGGTCGATCTCCCCAGGTGTAATTTGATAGACATCCTTTAACGCTTCAACCTGCGCAATGAAGTTACCATGGCTGTAAACTGCCCCCTTGGGAACACCGGTACTGCCGCTGGTGAATAATATCGCAGCAGTTTCATCAGCTGCCGTGCGGGCAGTTTCATAATGATGATTCTGGGCAATCGGCTCAGTCAGTTTAGCCAGAGTTGTTCCACCCCAGAACAAGCGCGACCCAACCGTTAGAATTATTTTCAGACTCTCTTTTCCCCAGCCGAGCAACAATCTGGCAATTTGCGCCTTGGGAATACCGATAAAAGCTTCTGGCTCAGCTTCGGCCAGACACACCTTAAGGTTCTTAACTCCCATGCCCGGATCAATCAATATTGGCACCGCACCAACTTTAAAAAGGGCGAATGTCAGAGCAAAGAAATCAAGACTGGGATTGACCATGAGAACAGTACGCATGCCACGGATTATACCAATCGACTCCAAACCTGCGGCGATTCTTTTACTTTTCTGATCAAGTTCAGCGTAAGAATAAGTCTGATAAAACGGTTGATTGTCTTTGCTCCGCTTATAGGGAAAGTGAACGGCTGGCGTGGTGGGCTGGTTTGCGGCCATGAGGGGTAAATGGGCTGCAATATTATAGTTTATTGATTCGGACATGAATCACTATCCTGATATTGGCAGCGGGTGGTCCTGCAAGAAACTATTAATTATTGGCAGAATTTCGTTACTGGCATCTTCCAGAATATAATGACCACAATCGGCAAATGGATGAACGTCTGCTTGAGGGAAATGTTTCATCCATTCAGCAAGAAAGTTGCGATCAAAAACAAAATCCTTTTCTCCCCAACAGATGCACGTTGGAAGATCACTGAATTGAGCCAGACCAACTTCAATCTGACTGATCAAATCATAACCAGGGTCTTCGGGTTGTAGCGGGATATCCTGCACAAAACGGAGTGTCGCGACGCGGTGTTGCCAGTTATCATAGGGACTGCAGTAAGCTTTACGTAATTCTGAGGGCATCCGTTGACGTTGACAGCCAACCCACGCAGCCCCTCGGGCAAACAGGTTGAGTCCCTGCACCAGAAAAACACCTAATTGAGTATCTCGACAGATTTTCAAAGCCAGCGGTAATTTTTTCGTGGTGGGCAAGTGAAATGCTGCGGTGTTCAGTATGACCAACCGCGCTATCCGTTCAGGATGACGGATTGCCCATGCCATGCCAATCATCCCCCCCCAATCGTGAAGAACCAGAGTGATTTTTTTCTGCAGTTTCAAGTTACTCAATAACACATCAAGATCATCAACCCGTTGTTTCAGGGTATAGGAATATTGTGAATCAGCAGGTTTATCGGAGAGTCCACAGCCAATATGGTCGGGGACAATCACACGATAATTACCACGCAACTCACGCACCAGGTTGCGATAATAAAAGGACCAGGAGGGATTACCATGCAACATAACAACCGGATCACCCTTCCCTTCATCCAGATAATGGTATTGCAATCCATTCAGGTCGAAATAATTATTTCTAAAGGGGTATTCAGATTTGAACAGAGCAGAATTATTTTCCATTGTTGGTCTCTTAAAAAGGAAGGGATGGCTAAGCAAAAAATTTAATCTGCAAGGCGGAGTAATTTTTCAGGGGCGCAGACATACACCAGTATGTCAAGGTCAAGAAAAACTGCGATAACACCGCAGATTGGAGATTTTTGCGACGCCAGCATATTACCATTGGATTGCCATCATAAGACAGTTGAGTCCGCTGCCAATACCCAGAAAACCAACCAGGTCTCCGGGGCGCAGCTCGTCACGCTCCCTGGCAATCGCGGCGGTAATCGGTAGAGAGACAGTTCCCATATTACCAAGAAACTCAAAAGTGGGAAAATCTTTAGCAGGATCAACCCCGATTGTCTGCAGTATCAATTTTTGATGAGCTTCTCCCACCTGATGACAAATAACTTTGTCAATCCGGTCAGCAGTAATTCCAAGTTCCTTGGAGAAAGCCTCCCAAGTCCGCTTACCCAGTTCCACACCATGCTTCATGACAGCAACAGCATCAGTCTGCATATAAGGAACATGGTTTTCAGGGGACTCGGTGTTGATACCCCAACGACAAAGTTTGTGATATTGCGGTTCAGCGATATTAACACCACCGAGTAATTTTGGGCGTCTGGACGGAGAAAAAGAACCATCTGTCAGCAAAACTGCCGCAGCACCGGAACCACCTGTCAGTGTGGCCAGAGAGGTTGTAAACAACTCCATCGATGGATTTGCCAACATCTCACTGATCATAATTTCATTGATTTCACGGGAACTTTCACATGCCACAACCAGGCCGGCACGGATCTGCCCAAGTTCTATCCGATTAGCGATATCAAGAACCCCATTCAGCACCCCGAGGCAGGCATTTGATGTGTCATAGATGGCAGCATCTCCCTGCACGCCAAGGGCAGCCGCAACCTGACATGCCGTTGCCGGCTCAAAATGCTCGCGACAAACCCCGGCATAAACCACAGCACCAAGGTCTTGTGGGGCAATATTACGCACCTGTAACGCTTTTTTCGCCGCAGCAATAGCGCCATGCGAAATCGGCGTATTCGGCTTCCACCAGCGGCGTTCTCGAATTCCCGTCAGTGCCTCTAATTGGCCAGGGGTTATATGCAGGGTCTCATACATTGGCCGCAAACGGCTTTCCAGTTCCGCTGAAGTGATGACGATCGGTGCCAGTTCGTAGCCAACGGATTCGATGTAAACTCTTGAATATTTCATCTGATTTCTTCGTTTATCGCAAGAAGGATAATGATGCCAGGGTGATTTTGTAACATAGAAATACCTGGCAGGTGAAGTGCCTCCTATTTCAATTGAAATAATGCCTTGTTCAGTGCGTCCTTCATCACCTCCTCCAAAGAGGGGTGATAGACAGGCATCTGGAGGATTTCACCCACTGTCAGTTCGTGCTCAATTGCTAACACCAGAGTCTGGGCCATGTGTTCGGCCCCGCGACCAAATATTTCAGCTCCCAGTAGAGACCCATTGTCTTTATCGACATAGACCTGGATCATACCGCGATTATCATTATAAATTTCATGGCGAGGCCCCTGCCCCATCCGTGCCCGCCCGATTACGATTTGTTCTGCATCGAGAGAGCTATAGCTAGCCCCGACAGAAGCCATTTGTGGATCGGTAAAATATATACCAATGCCGGGAGTCCTTTTCCCCTCTTTTCTGCTGGGATAGTTGATCGCACTCTCTGCGGCAATCCGCCCTTCTATATATGCTTCGTGCCACAGGGCCAACTCCTCCGTCGCATCGCCAGCAATGAAGACCGGGGCATTACCACATTGCATGGTCAAAGAATCATACTGTGGCAGGCCCCTAGAATTGAGAGCAAGACCGGCATTTTCAAGCTTCATACTGCGCAGATTGGAAGTTCTACCACTGGCAAGCAGCACCCGTTCATAAGTTCTGGTAATGGTCTCCCCTGCCCCGGTCACATAGGTGAGTTCATAACCATCGGCTACTTTGGTCGCCTGGGTAAAATTCCCCTGCGGAATAATATTCAGTTCCTGCTGCAAGGTTCGCATCACTTCACGCTGCATGTCGGGATGGGTAAAGGAACCGATCCGACCACTGCGACCATAAAGGGTGGTGTTAACCCCAAGGCGGTGAAATGCCTGCCCCAGTTCCAGGGCAATGACTCCGAGACCAACAACTGCCAGCGATTTGGGCAGATCATCAAGCTCAAATATGGTGTCACTGGTATCGAGTTCATCTTGCAAGGGTTCGAACACGGGTGAGATATAGGGTGTCGAACCACAGGCGAGGATTATTTTATCCGCTTTGACCTGCAACTTGCCATCGACATCAATCGTATGAGGATCGACAAACGTCGCTTTACCTTCAACTTTGAATTGATCCCTTATGCTGTCGACATATTTTATTACACTGCCAACAAATTTTTCCGTTCGATCCTGCTTTAGTCGCTCAAATACCCGTTTACCATTGACTTGATAATGGCCATCAATACCAAAATATGCCCCTTCATCAATAGCATGAGCCAAGTCACCAGCAGCAATCAACATTTTACTTGGCATACAACCAACCCTGGCACAAGTGGTGCCATAGGGGCCATGCTGAATCAGCAATAGACTATCAGTCTGTTTGCGAATCCTGCTAAAAGCACCCAGTCCTGCCGTTCCAACGCCGAGAATGACATATTCTACTTCACGTGTTTCCATCTTTATCTCCCTGCATATAAAGTTTGATCGAAAAATCTTTGAGCTGATAAATGATTTTTCCATCCACCGACAGATAGCCATCGGCTTTCAGCAATCTTTTTTCATCATCAACTGCGGTCACAACCGCCTCTACCAACACCTTTTTATTGGCAGGAATAATTTGACCGCGATAATTCCAGCTGTGTTTTTCGTTGCAGACAACTGTTTCGAACTGAGAATCGTTGTTTACTCCCCACTTCTCTGCGACAACCACCTTTAACAGTTGCAGAAACGATTCTAAACCTAGGGAACCTGGGCAAACGGGATCTTGGTAAAAGTGCGCCTTAAAAAACCACTCTTCAGGATCAACGATTTTATTACCGCGAATATAACCTAAGCCATGTAAGCCACCTTGTGGGGCAAATATTTCGATTTCATCCACCATACGCATTTTGGTATCTGAATAAGGCAACTCTTGCGGATAGGTAAACTGCTCAGAGTTAGCAAGTTCCGTGTCAGTGACCTGATAGAGTGAAACCCCTTGCACCCCAACCTGTTGCGCCAGTGACTCTTTAGAGAAGAATCCGAAAACAGTATCACCGCTATAAACCAGGCCATAGCTGTCACTGACGGAAAAGTCGTAAGCTTGAATAATCATCCCGCCGCTACTGGCAATCCGGGTAATTTTAACGTCGATGGTCAAGGTGCCCGATTGTGCCGTCACCGGACGATGCTGCACGGCGTTGCCATCGAGATTACGGAATGAGAGATCGTTTTCACTGGTCAACGCTGAGCCCAGATAAGCTGCCAGCCAGCCACACGGTTGCAGTCCGATTTCAAGGATAACACTGAATGGCATCTGGGTTTGTCGATTGGCGGTGAAGTACCAGGCATCAGGTGGCACATCATATTCAGCTGTAACCGTTACCCCTTCTACCAATTTCCACGGTTCACCGTTGATAGCAACAATCCGATCCAGAAACTGAAACGGCGGCCCCGGTAACCGGGCGATTTTACGCTCTTGATCAAATACTCGATACGGTTCTCCAAACGCTTCTGATGGATTACCGATTGCAAAAGCAGTGATCCGGTCAGTATCGTAGAGAATCTGCTTCTTGGGACTGTCCCCGGAGGAGGACTGTCCCTTTGATAACGGGACAGTCCCGGACCATAACGCCTCAACCTTGTGCCGATCCAAACCTGCCAATCGCACCGACATGTCAGGAATCTCCACAATCGGATGACCATCGGCAGACATCAGTGCATCGACAATCGCAAAAGGTTCAGGAGAATACCCGAGTTCTTTAATGCTGACTCGATAGGTCACTGTTTTGGTTGTTGCAACCACCTGACCACGGCACTTCAAGCCGCTACCGATTCCGGGAATCGGTTCACACCAGGTCTCCCCTTCGGCGCCAACCCACCCCATCCGCAACAAAAAGATCCGTAGCGTATGCATGCAACATTCGTACATCAAGGTACCGGGCATCACCTGATCATCGACAAAGTGGCAGGTCAAAAACCAATCATCCGGTTGGATATCCATCTCTGCAGTAATCTGACCGACCCCATAACGCCCACCCTGCGGATCAAGCTCGATCACCCGGTCAACAAGTTTCAGTTTGTTCCCCGGCAAGGTATATGGCTTAAACGGCAAAGCGGCAAATTGAGCCCCAAAACAGCCCTGCAGATCACCGGCATACAGGGCATTAACCTGCTCTTCATTATATGCTTCAAGTTGTAGAGGTACAGGTTCACGCCAATCGGATGGCAATTTGCCCGGTTGTGGGGTTAAATCAAGCTTAGTGTGAACAATCCCTTTTCCGGCGGCAAGATCTTCGGCGGTAAAAAATCCGGCACAACCATTACGCATCGAAAGGAGCGGTTCACCATTGACCGTCCCCTCAAAGTTGAAGCGGAACAGATAGGTTTGATCCTGACGGAAAAATTCTTCGATCTTGATATCATAACGAATCGTGTCGCCAACTACCGGCAAGCCGCGATGAAAGGTTACAACTGCATCGAGCAATCGGTAGACCGCCTTGCCCTTACTGATGAAATCAATCCCCAGGTACCCGGACAGGAATAGATCTGCCTGTCCCGCTTCTACCGCAACGCAGGTTGGGATCCGGCCACCGTCGAGATACCAACGATCAGCAGTGACGTCATGCTCTGTGACAACCCTACCGTGGGTCATCGATCGAGGCACCCCTTCGACCTTCATAATCCGATCTACCAGCATCAGAGGGCCATCAGGCAGCCGTACCCGGGTGGGATAGGTGTCAATTTCGGCAAATTCAGGACCCAACATTTTTTCTACAGAACCAATCGCAAACTCCATACACATGGAGCGATCAAAGGCAACCGACTGAATCGGAGTGGTAATTTCAGGAACGATTGGGGCGGCTTTTTCTGCTGAAACGTTAGAACGAGAAGGCTTGATAAGAGTCGAAAGAACAGGAATATCTTCACCATTACCAACTAACTGCCGTAACAGCGACGTTTGTAGAGAAATATTATCTAACAAAACCTGTCCAATGGTTTCAGAAAAACCGAGAAAAGCCTCATGTGCATCAACACCCGCAGTTAAAGTTTGATTAAATTGAGCGACAAGAGGGTCTGCAATGTCGGTACAACCTGTTCCTTGAATAGGTATTTTTTCTTCATTTTTTGGATTAGCTTGTATATCAGAAGAAGTTGTTTTTACAATTATTTTAGCTTTTTTTACAGATTTAACATCAAAGGGTTTTCCACCAATGGTTGTATAAATACGGGGGCCCTTCTGATCCACAAGCAAGGAGCTTTCCGCTAACGGCGGATAAAGGGTGCTCAGATCAACCGGGACACGCTCAGCAAGGCAACTGCCAAGCAAACGGAGCAGTTGCATGGTTGCATCCAGCCCGGGGGCACAAACCGATCGAGTCAGATGGGGCTGATCTTCAAGGATACTGTTGATCATCCGGCTACAGGAGGTTCCAGGGCCAACTTCAAGAAAAATCCGCGCTCCATCAGCATAGAGCTGTTCAATCACCTGCGGATAGTCAATTGTATCGAGGGCCTGTGCGAGAATCACATCAGCCGCATTGCTGGAAGTTAGCGGATATTTTTTACCTAGAGCACAACTGTAAAAATCGATTCCGGGCGGTGGTGTTACAGCAAAAAAGTGCAATTTACGATAGGCGTCAGAGACCGCCTTCGTTACTTCACAGTGCACTGTCGTTACCCCATGCAAAGGGATAAAATGACAACCAAGTTCAGCAACCAGCTGTTCAACCTGCGAACGATTTCCGCCGACAACAGATTCCCGATAAGTATTGATAATTAGCAGGTAAACCTGTTTTTTTCCTTGCAGATGTTGCCTGACCTGTTCAGCCGGGAGGTTCACCATCCCCAGAATCCAATCAACTTGCTGATCAAGCTTCAGCCCCCAGATTCGTTTTGCTGCGCGGCATTCTCCGGCAAGTTCAGAAGTAAACAGAGGTGAAGCCTCAAGTCGCTGCAGCATGCCATCCCGATCTTGCCAGGCGCCGGAAGAAAATAGTCCAGCTGACTCTCCCAAACTGTAGCCACTGATCATCGCTGGTTGAATCCCAAAATGACGAACCAGGTCACTTAATGCCGTACACTGAGCAACATGAGAAATTACCAAAGAATTATGATCCTCCTGGATAGACTCTGATAACTCTGCTTTCCAAAAATTGTCAGGAAGATATTGATTTGCCAAATATTGACTGCGCTGTTCCTGCTGCCGATAGATTTCCGGCCAGCGTGCTGACAGCTCACGTCCCACCCCGGCAAATTGATTTCCGGAACCGGGGAAGACAAAGGCTACCTTACCTTCTCTACCAACCGGCTGGGGAGAATAAAAAATTCGATCACGGATACTGGCATCAAGCGATAATTCTCCAGTAGCACCTATGGATTGAAGTGGGTCTTTTAAGATTGACTGCTGTGCGTAATCCAGCTGAACAACAAGCTCCGCATAATTACTAGCGATCAAACTCAAGCAACATTGCAGTGCCAGGTCAACCGGGTTTTGCGTAAACCACAACCGTGCAAGGATATCGATAGGCTGATTCGAACAATCAGCTAGAAATTGTCTTAATTTCTCGATTTTGAGGAGAAGTTCGTCGGGACCAGTTGCTTCAACAACAAACAATCCTTCCGGCAATACCCCGAGAGGACGACACGCCGATGCAGTTTTTTCTTCAGTCGCAGTTGTGAAAAACTCTTCCAGAACCACATGTGAGCAAGAGCCATCACCGCCAATTCCAGCTACCAATGCTCTTCTTGGGCCATCAACACGATTACTCAACCAGTATTGAGACCCCGCTGGAGCTGTAAATTTGCGTTTATCACGAATCCACTCAGGAATTGGTATTTTCAGATTTCGTAGCGGTGGCAGAATTTTATATTTGAGGCACAGAGCTGTTTTGATCAGTGAAGCCAAGCCAGATGCAGCACCAGTATGCCCGATGTCAGCCTTGACGCTGCCAAACTGACAGCTATTCTTGTTTATCTTATGACCTACGATGGTTCCAAGCGCTTGCGCCTCTAGCCGATCGACAAACGGCACAGCACTTCCGTCAGCCTCAAGATAGGAAATAGAATCTGCAGAGATATTTGCGTTTTGGCAGGCTAACCCAACAGACTGGGAATAGATGTTCTGTTCGGGAGTTAATCTATCGATTTTACCTCCAATTGCGGTACCCATTCCATTGATGACAGCATAAATACGATCACCATCCTGGCGAGCATCTTCCAGACGCTTTAACACCACAGCAGCCGCACCTTCACCGATCAAACTACCGTCACTATCTCGATCAAAAGAACGGTGTTCACCCCTGCTGGAAAAGGAATTATTACTGTGTCGGCTGAGAACAGACCTTAAATCCCCGGCAAGATCAACCGCACCAACAATTGCCCGGTTGATCGATCCTTCCTGCAGTGAATGAATTGCTACCTCAAGAGCCCTCAGACCCGAGTTTTCCTCACTTGACAGAGTAAAACTGGGACCGCCAATACGAAATTCTTTAGCAATGCGGCTGGCAACAACACTACCGAGAGCCCCCATAGTGCGATTTGCAGTGAGTGCGGGACCTGCTGTTTCACGTAATTCTTTCAGCCACACTGCAAACTGTTGCTCATTCAGTTGTAGCCCTAACTCATCAGCCCAACGTCGAGCATTCTTTTGCAGTCCCCAGCGGAAACTGAAATTTGTCGTATTGAGATCCAGTCCACTCCCAACAAAGACACCAGCAAACAGGAGATCTTTATCAGTCAGCTGGGCATCCTGCAACGCTGCTGCAGCAACATTCAACATCAGCAGTTGACGTGGCAGCATTTCCTCCTGTTCTTTCGGTGGGATGCGAAAATCACCCGGTTTAGAAGAGACTTCGGGTATGAAATAGCCGCGAAAGTTAATTTTATCCAGTCCAGACTCCTTATACCAACGACTCTCCCGAGCTCCCCACCAATGTGTCGGAGAGAGAGCTTTAACATCGCCCAACGCACCGAACACACGATGTTGAAATTGCTCCAGATTCTTCCAGGGGCCAAATTGAGCGCCCATCCCGACAATGGCAACCGGTTCGCTTCTCTGCCTAAAAGAGGGGTGTAATCGCACCGAACTTTTTTGCGATTTTTCAGGAACCCACTCTTCCAGAAGCAGATGCGCATTGATTCCACCAAAACCAAAGGCGCTTACGGCAGCACGACGGGGCAGCCCGACTTTCCGTCTATCCCAGGTGCTTCCCTGCTGGAGAATCCGAAAAGGACTGTTGTCCAGATCAACACCCTCAGCAGGGTTGGCAAAATTAACCATCGGGGGCAAAACCTGTTTTTCCATTGCCAGTAAAGTTTTGATTGTTGCAGCAGATCCAGCCGCAGTCAGTAAATGTCCAATATTTGCCTTGACCGAGCCAATTACACACTGCCCCGGTCGCCAGGCACTTTCCTGCCATAGTTGTTGCAAGCTGGAAAATTCAACAGCATCTCCAACCGGTGTTCCGGTCGCATGACATTCAACCAGATCAACATCACTGGGGAACCAACCCGCCTGTTGATAGGCTGAACGCATTGCCCTTAATTGCCCTTCAGATGCAGGAGCTAACAAGCTGCCACCAAGGTCATTTGACAGGCCAATCCCACGAATCACGGCACGGATATGATCACCGTCACGCAGAGCATCCTGGGTTCGCTTGAGCAACACCAGACCACAACCCTCTCCAACGACGAGACCGTTACCATTGCAATCAAAAGGTGAACAGGTCCCCGTTGGAGAAAGAGCCCGTAATTGTGAGAAACCCATTTGCGTATAAAGTGAATCGGGACGAGACAAACCACCAGCCAGCATAGCATCAGCACGACCAGACTGCAGTTCATCGACGGCAAGCTTGATCGCGTAAAGAGAGGAAGCACAAGCTGCATCAACCGTAAAACAGATCCCTTCGAACCCTATCGCCTTGGCCAGCAAGCCAGCCGGGAGACCGGCAACATAATGATTAATCGGGGCGATTGGGGAATTATCAAGAGACAATTCTTGTTCTGAGAGTTTCTCTATAAACGTCCGGCCAAGATAATTTCTTGCCAGTGCTGATGATTTTTCACTTGGCAGGGCAAGGTTGCCAATAATGACACCGGATCGGCTGCGATTAATTTTCTCTACAGCATCAGTGAACAGGGTCTGTTGACCCACTCGCAGTAACAGCCGGAACATGGGGTCAAGTTGGGCAAGAAAGTCAGGATCAATATCCAGACCAGGAATGTGTGCGGTGTCGGTTTCATCGTCGATAAAACAGGCTTTTTTAGAATAGACCTTATCGGGGGAACCAACCTGCGTAGAGAAAACATCTTCTACTGGGAGTAACCAGCGCCCCGGTGGGGGTTGACGAGAGGTATTAACATTAGCAGAAATATTATCCCAGAAACGATCAAGGGTCGGTGAATTTGGAAATATTCCACCGACCCCAACAATTGCTACAGAATTTTCTGGCAGCATACTCAGGCAACTCCAATTAACTTATTACGCTGAAAAGTCGCATTTAAGGATGCATCAATAATACATTCATAATTTTCTATCCGCGCAACCAATAGCTCATTGACAGGGTCAATAAAGTCGATATTGGCAATAGCCCGGTTATGATTTTGCGTCACCAATTGAACCCGTATTTCGACACCAGTTTCAGGGAATTTTTGTTGATACTGTCGGTATCTCTCAGCAAATACGGGTAAAGATCCCGCCTGGTATTGTTCAAAGCTCCACAAAATCAACATTTGGAAACTACAGTCCAATGCCAAAGGATCCGCCAACCAGGAACTGCGTAACGGCTGTTCAATCCACCGATCCGGCAGCGGCGCTGGATTGACTAAGGCACTGATCCCTTCAACAGAGGCACCAATGACTTCTCGGATACCGTGAAAATCATCACCATGAAAAAGACACTCTGGCTGATAAATATCACTTAGCGGATGCGGATATTCTGGCAAAGTTAACTTCTCAGAAATTGCTTTTCGCTCGAGCAAACTGGTAGCAAGGACAATTTTTGCTCGAGCATGAGCAACTGGCTGCCCCTTATCATCAACCCCGGAGAGTTCAACAGGGACAACGTGAACACCATCCCCTTTAATTGCTTTACCGGTCATAACTTGCAGAGTCACCTTCTGCTGCGGTTCAAGGGTAACCCCTTTCAGGATACGCAGATCATTGAAACCCTGGAATTTCAACCCGGGATTATTATGGAGGGCCCCATGAGCTAGCCACTCAATGATAAGGGCCGTCGGAAGAACTGCTTTACCGTTAATAACATGCGACTTTAAAAACGGATATTGTGCAATATCAAGATCCAGATCAAAAGCTTTGGAGATACAGATATTCTGATGCGGTTCAGTCAATTTTCCAATATGAGTTTCAGTATTTCCACCTGAAATAACTAATTCCACTGACCCACCAGGTGAGGTTGAAAGTTCCTTAAGCAGATAATCAGCACCAGCTTGCAGGTCTATGACATCAATTCCTTCCTGCGCAAAAACCTTTTTCAATGCCGGAGTGACCATACCGCCATCCCAAGGGCCCCAGTTTAAGGACACAACCCGACAGTCTGACCGCAATTGAGCCTGCTGGTCAGCAATTTTATTGAGAATTTCGTTGCCAACAGCATAGTCGACTTGACCAATCCGTCCAAAACGTCCAGTTGAAGAGGAAAACATCACCATAAATTTCAGATCATCTTCTCCAACAGCCCCAAGGAGTGCTTTCAATCCACCAACTTTGGTGGAATAAACCAGTTCAAACTGATCTGCTGTTTTCTCTTTGATCAGTTTGTCTGCCAGCACACCGGCACCATGGATTATCCCCTTGACTGATCCATATTGCTCACGCATTTCATTTAGGAGAGAGCTCAGCTCTTGCGAGTTACGCAAATCAACTGAGCGGTAAATTGCTGTCCCGCCGGATTTAAGAATCCGCTCCAGAGTTGCACGAATTTCCCTCGCGGCCATGACCTGTTGATACTGACCTGCCACATCTAACGGCTTCAACGGAACTTCAGATTGAGCTATCAGGGCTTTTTTGATCTCCCCTTCATTCTGGAGATCAACCAGCCAGGAAGGTTCATTGTCAGGTACAGGGGTACGACCCAACAGCAACAAAGTAGCTTGAGTCGCAACACTGAGAGCGACAGCAACTTCCGCCGTCACCCCTCGAGCACCGCCACTGATAACCACCAGGTCTCCAGTCTGAACCGGAACGTTCGCGGTAACATCATCAAGCGATTCTGTCGTTAACTCAAGAGTGTGTAATCCTTGAGTACTGATCCCGACTTCAACCGGGCTTGCTGTGAATATTTCATCCACAATCGCAGTTGCAGTCGGTAATATTTCCATCCCCATTGCCAGATCGAGGGTTTTACAGTGAATTGCCGGCCACTCCAAGGCAGCTGTCTTACTCAATCCGGCCAAACCACCAGAAAGGGAATCATTGATTGATTCTGTTCCGAGTCCAAAATAACCATTGATTCGCGAGACGGTTGCGAAAAATGCACCACCTCTTTGAGCACAATTGTGTAATGCCGGCTCAACCTTCTGCAGCAACTTAAATGCACTCTGGAGAAACAGATCATCTGCCCCCATTAATGGAGCGAGAACCACCAGTCCAGCCAAGCTTTCAGGGATAATAAGAGTATCCAGATCCATTATGGAAATTTTACGCGGTATCAATTGACGATCGGTCAAGCGGGAACAGACCGCATCAGATAACGTTGAACCGTCATCGGTAATCCAGACTTCATCCCCCATTGTAAATTCAAATTTCTTAGCCACCCTTTTTTGCGCTAGAGGAACGGCGTGTAAAACTTGTCTTATAACCCCTTTTGCCGTAGAAGGTTCGATTTTATTGGTCTTTGTTTCCGGATCATCCGTACTGGATATACTGGCCAGAAAATCGACAATTTGCCCTACTGTTTGCAACGTCCCGAGATGTTCAGGTTTAATTGCCGGTGCACCCGGTAGCCGTTCCTGTAACGCAGAGAGAATTTCGACCCGTTTGATAGAATCAATCCCCAGGTCGGTATCCAGAGCCATCTCCAGTTCCAGCATCTCCACAGGATACCCGGTTTTTTCAGCAATCACCTCGAGTAAAACCGTTGCCACTTGCTGTCGATCAACCTGTCCCATTTGGGGTGGTTCAGATGGAACAGTCGGAACAAGCTGCTGCTCTTCCTTACAGAGATGCTCAACAATTTGCCCAAGAGTTTGCAGCACCCCAAGGTCTTCAGGGCGAACTGCTGGCAGATCAGGTAACTGCACCTGCAACGCAGAGAAAATCTCAACTCGCTTGATGGAATCGATGCCCAGGTCGGTATCCAGGGCCATCTCCGGTTCCAGCATCTCCACCGGATAACCGGTCTTTTCGGCGATAACTTTCAGCAAGGTGGATAAGACCAATTCCCGATCTACTTGGCTACTTTGCGTAGCCGTTGGGATCGTTGGGATGCGCACTTGAGCATCCTGACATAGATGCTCAATGATTTGCCCTAGTGTTTGCAATACGCCAAGATCTTCGGGGCGCACCGCAGGCAATTCTGGTAGCTGTTCCTGAAGGGCTGAAAGGATTTCAACCCGCTTGATGGAATCAATGCCCAGATCGGTATCCAGAGCCATCTCCAGTTCCAGCATGTCGACCGGGTAACCGGTCTTTTCGGCAACCACACCCAATAAGACAGTGGACACTTGCTCTTTATCAGCACCACTTGCAGTCGCCTGAGCAGCTACGGGAGCAGGCATGCTGGCACTCAGATAATCAACTATCTGCCCCAGAGTTTGCAATGCACCAAGATCCTCTGGGCGGATAACTGGAGCGGACGGTAATTTTTCCTGCAATGCAGATAGGATTTCAACCCGTTTGATAGAATCAATTCCCAGATCGGTATCGAGCGCCATTTCCAGTTCCAGCATCTCCACGGGGTAACCGGTCTTTTCGGCAATAATCTCAAGTAACAGCGGTGCAACACTCTCATTACTCTCAGTGGATACAGGTTCCGGTGTTGCCACTGCAATACTTGGTTCTGGCGGTGCAACAACGGTCTCAACCGCAGTAGAGATTATCGGTGTCGGCGGTGTAGCAATAACTGCACCTGTGGCCCCTTGCAGCAACATCCGCTGTTGTTCTATCAGTTGCATAAATGACTGAGTTGCGGACTGTTGCCCTTCTAAAAATTGTTGGTGCAGTTTAGAGGTCTGTTCCTGCAAGGTTTGTAACGCTTGCATACTCTGTTGGGTGATCCGTAGCGCATCCTGAAGATTGGCGGATGATACCAGAGTGCCTACAGGTTGAGGAGCAGCCTGCGGAGTAGTATTTTTTACATCTCCAGCAGTTGTGGCTACAGCAGAAACAGGTTCAGATGCCACTTTTTTCACCTGCAAAGGGGGTCTCTTTTCTGGCCGTTTATAATAGTTTGCGCCACAGATGGAAACTGAGATCCCTTTCTTTTTCTCACCCGCTTTAGATTGTGTGGCAGCAAAATCTGCGTCCCATAAAGACAATTTTACGGGTTGACCAAGCACAGTCAGTTTTGCCAGCATCCGTGCCAGATCATTCATCCCGGAACGCTTACTATTGGAGGCATCAAGGGCAATTGCCTGATAGTCACGATCACCAAGAATCGCTTTAACCATACCGATTAAGCGAGCACCCGGCCCAACCTCTATAAATAAGCGGTTTCCTGCCTGATACATGGCTTCAATTTCGCTAACAAAATCAACCGGACTGGCTAATTGCTCAGATAGTAGCTCCCGAACTGCAGTGCCCGTTGTTGGATAGAGTGCACCGGTGGTATTGGAAAAAACCTGTTTGCGAGGCTCCTTAAAATTGATGCTTTCGAGTTTTTCTGCAAAAGGCTGCGCAGCTGTGGCAATCAGTTCGCTGTGAAAGGCGGCCGAAACTGCCAGTTGCTTATTACTGATGCCTCTCTGATTCAGCAACTGAATCGCTTTTTTGATTTCAACGGTAGAACCAGACAGCACTGCTTGCACTGGAGTGTTGCGATTGGCTAGCACCAGATCAAGAGATTCCTCAGCCAGGAAACTTTCAACCTGAGCCAAGGGTGCCGAAACTGCCACCATTGAGCCACGATCCCCCGTTCCAGAAGCCATCAGCTCACCACGCAGCCGGGACAATTCATACAACTCTTCTGTGGTAAAAACTTCAGCGGCACAAAGGGCAACTAATTCACCATAGCTGTGACCAGCGACAGCTTCAGCTTCAATTCCAAAACCAGCTAAAACTCTCCCAGCGGCAAGACTGATCGCACCTAGAGCTGGTTGTGCGACCTCTGTCGCCTGCAGCGCTGTTGTTGCTCTTTCTTTCTCGTTTTGGTTGAATTGCGGGCGTGGATAAATAATATCGGTCAAACTTCCAGCTGATAAACCAGCACTTGCACCAAAAACTCGATCAGCATCCTGCAATGTTGCCAGAAACTCGGGAAATTGCAGAGCAAGATTTTTTAGCATCCCCGGGTACTGGGCACCCTGCCCAGGGAACAGTATAGCCACGCTGCCACTGAATTCACCGGCAGCGTAATAGATACCATCGGGAGTTTCCCAAAACTGTTGGCCTTGGTTTTTTTCTAACATAGAAAGGACATTTTTCAACTGAGCGGATCGGTTGGTTTGCCACTTTTCAATAACAAGAATCAGACGTTGTGGATCTGTTGACTTAAACTGTTGTCGTTTTCTGTCAGCATCCAGACGCAATTGCGACCAATCACCAGTACTTGAGAAATTTTGTACAGCGCTGGTAAGGCCAGCAATATCTGTGGCAGAGAAAGGGACAATCTGGACATTTCCATCCCAGTCAACAACCTGTTTCTCCGGCTGATACTCCTCCAACAAACAATGGAAATTACTGCCACCAAACCCAAGCGCACTGACCCCGGCACGACGGGGGTGATCACCTCGGGGTATCCACGGTCGCGCTTCGGTATTAACATAAAATGGGGTATCGGCAGCGGTCAGGCTCGCGGCGGGCTTCTCAACTTTAATCGTGGGTGGCAAAACCTTGTGATAGAGAGCCAGACTCGCTTTAATTAATCCGGCAACACCGGCAGCCGCTTTAGCATGACCTATCTGCGATTTAATCGAACCCAGGGCGCACCACGGTTTTTCAGCCTGACCAAAAACTTCATGCAGGGCAGCAACCTCGACAGCATCCCCGACCTTGGTGCCAGTTCCATGCCCCTCAATCAATTCAATTGTATCGGGAGTCACTTTACTCTGGTGATAAGCACGCCGGAACGCTTTTGCCTGCCCCTTCGCACTTGGTTCGTAGATTGCCGAACCGCTACCATCGCTCGACGCCCCAATCCCCTTGACCACCGCATAGATATTATCGCCATCACGTTCAGCATCTTCAAGCCGTTTTAGAACCACAACTCCCAAGCCTTCACCTAGCGTGGTGCCATCGGAGTCAGCAGAGTAAGGACGCGCATGACCTGAGGGTGATAATGCCGGGGTTTTACTGAAACAGGTATACATGAAAATATCGTTGAAGGTGTCGACACCACCAGTGACAGCCATATCGGAACGCCCCGAACTGAGTTCAAGTATCGCTAGATTGAGAGCACTCAACGAACTGCCGCAAGCAGCATCAACGGTACAATTGGTTCCACCAAAATTGAAATGCTTGCTGATGCGACCGGCAACAACATTACCGAGCAGCCCGGGAAATGAATTCTCCTGCCAGGGGACATAAGAATCGGAAATTCGCTGAATCACATCCTCCGCAAGTTCCTTCTCTACACCAGCATCTGCCAACGCCTCCTTCCAGAGGGGATACCCAAGTCGTGCCCCCAAAGGGAGCACCAATTCCAGAGTTCCAGTGATACCGAGAATAACGCTGACCCGTTCATGATCGAAATCTTTATCAGCTGCATATCCGGCATCTCTCATCGCCTGTTCAACAGTTAATAACCCTAGCAGTTGCGAGGTATCAATCGCCTCTATTGCATTCGGCAAAATTCCGTAATCCATCGGATTGAATTCAACTGGCGAAAGAAATCCACCTAGCTTAGCGTAGACTTTATCGGCAACTTTTGGATCCTGATCGTAATAATCCTCTGCACGCCAATGAGTAGCGGGGACTTCAGTTATCGCATCCACTCGGTCTTTGATATTGGTCCAGAATGTCCCGGTATTGTCTGCTTGCGGGTACATGGAGCCGATACCAATAATAGCCACCGGTGTCGTCGTCACTGGAGGCTGATTATCTTTTTCTCTACTGTCAGTTTTCAACTGAGAAACTCCTTGATCTCTGCAATTTCTAAAGGTGCCAGCATGCTGGAATCTATTTGAAACTGGCTTACCTGTAGTTTTAATTGATTGGCGCGTATCAGCACTGCAGCACCAAAAAGTATATTATAAGCAACGCTGACAACCTTGCGTTGCGTTACATCTTCCAAGAAAGACCCGCGTACCCATTCGTTAAAAGCACCCATTGCCGGTCCACACCAGATCTGATAATCAATTTTACGTGAAGCATCACCGCTGTTGGCCCAAACTGGCGATTGACCAAGATACCAACGAAACACCAGAGCCATTTTATATTTAGGATCGCCCTCAGCCTTCTCAATCTGCCGCGGATCTCGCACGCTAAAATAGCTCCGCGTCTGCTCCCAGATGGTGGTTAAAGGGGTTCGGAAAAAAGTCTTTTCCAATTTTCCCAATTCGCTTACAGGGAGATCTTCAAGACTGTTATAGGCTCGATATAATTCATAGAGTTTATGCGCCCGTATGGAAAACATGGTGCCACGCTTTACTACCTGAACCTTAACACCCATTTCAAACATGTCCCCGGATGGAGCCATGGCAATATCTGCCTGACGGGTTTCAGCTAATAAGTTCCTGACATCATCACAGGTTCCTGACTCAACACAGGCCTGATTAACTGATCCAGTCACCAAATAAGCAGCGCCCATCGAGAAAGCAGCAGCCGCAGAAGCTGGGGTTGAAATGCCACCACCCAATCCAACTCTGAGCTTGTTGAGATAATTATATTTTTTCTGAAATTGCTCCTTTTGTGCCAGAATTGTTGGGAATAGTGACAGTGCCGGGCGATTATCGGTATGACCACCAGAATCAGCTTCTACCGTAACATCCTGTGCAACTGGAACCTCAGAAGCCATTTCAGCTTGTTCAGCCGTTAAATCGCCAGATTCGACCAGCTGTTGCAAATATTTATCTGGAGGGGGTGCAAAAAAACGGGCAGCAACCTCCTCCCGCGAAATTTTTGCAATAACCCGGTTTGGTGTAATCACTATTCCTTCAGCGTTACGATAGATTCCATGAGTACGGTAGCGGATAATCGGCAAGGTTAATGAGAGAAAAGCAGAAGCCTCAATGAGGTGAACATTGCGGCGCAGATAAAGCTCAATTAAAGCTTTCTCCAGCTCAGGCTCAGCAGGACTATGAATCAGGTTAAAACCAAAAGTGAAACCGCCCTGCTCCAGGCTGTCAATTGCCTTTTCAACAACTTCCAGACGTAACCCGGCTGCACCAAAGAATCCGAGCATCCCGGCTCGACCGAACTCCTGAACCATTGCAACAGAACTGATCCCCTTAGCCATAGAGCCACCCAGATAGGGATAGCGAATTCCATGGTCCAGACAAAAATCAGGATCTCCCAAACTTTCCAATCGACAGGGTAGAATCATTCCCGAGAAGGTCTTGACCCCTTGCTGACTTACAGCAGCAGAGCAGGCATCACCGGCATACAGTTTCGTTTCTTCCCCATGCTGCGACAAAAAGAACGGTTGTCCGATATGACGCAGCTGCGAAACAATATCATTATCCACCCCATTTGTTATATTGCTCGGGCAATACAAACCAACCGAAGTAGAATTATCTTTTGTAGCAGCCCTCAAAATATCACTCCCAATCACTTGCTACCTCTCCCTAAAGGGATTCCAAAACAGCTTGGATCTCATCAACTATTTTTTTCGGTGTAGAAGCTCCTGCCGTCAGTCCAACTTTACGAAATTTCTGTAAATCAGCCAGGGGTAATTCAGCCGCAGTTTCAACATGCAAAGCTGAAGTACCGCTGGTTTCTATTACCTGCGCCAAGCGTCTGGTATTACTACTATTATAGCCACCAGCAACAATGACAAAATCGGTTTTATCAGCTATTTTGGTCGCTTCACCCTGGCGAACTCTGGTCGCATTACAGATAGTATTGAGAACAATCAGGTCAAGACCTTTGCGCCCAGACAGGTCGTGACTGATTGTATTGAATACAAGTTTATCCTGCGTCGTCTGAGCAGCCAGACAATACTTTAAGTTTGGATTTAAATCACACTTTTGACATTCTTCAAGGGTATCGAAAACAATGGTGTCTCCAACAGCATAACTTAGTAAACATTTAACTTCCGGATGGTTCTCCTCACCAAACAGGAGCAGAACTCTTCCTTTATCTGTATTTTCCTCGATTAACAGGCAGGCATCTTTCACCTTGGGACAAGTAGCATCAATAACATGAATGCCACGCTGAGACAGAGAATATTGCACCTGTTTGGTGATGCCATGAGCACGAATAACTACAATTGATCCAGGAGGAATTTCTTCCGGAGAATCGGCGCTAATCACCCCTTTTTCAGCATACTCTGCAACCACTTGGGGATTGTGAATAATAGAACCAAGAATATAAATATCCCCAGAAATATTTTTCTGCTCTATGATTTTATCCAATTTATTCAAAGCCAGGCTGACACCCATACAGAAGCCGGCACTTTTGGCGCGAACGAACTCCATTAAACACCTCAGCAAGAATTTTTAAAATTTATTCCACAAATTTGATGCACTCGCAAAAATGAATCAGATGGCTAAGCAAAAATTCCGTCCCTCAAGGCGTAGTGGTTTTTCAAGGACGAAGGCATACATATGGTATGTCAAGGTCTTGAAAAACCGCTGCAACACCGTGGGGCGGACTTTTTGCGACGCCATCAAACCTGATATTTTGTCATCATATAGGCAGCAAAGGCAAGTATTTTAAGGATTAAAAATGAGGATACGGGATTTTGTATCGAGAAGAAGATTTTGTAGGCAGAATGGCAGAGGGATATTAAATCAAGAGCGACAGTCCTTAAAAAAGGACAAAGGGGAGATTGTTATTCTTAAGCTCAGCAGAAATTTTCGTGGCGATATTATTATCTAGTTGCTTGGTAAGCAGCATTTTTCCGTTTAATTCAACCTTTGCCGGAACTATTGCCACTTTAATCTGTTTTTGTTTTAGAGTTTTGACAAATTTCACGGCACGCTCCAGCTCGTGAAAAGAAGCAGCGTAGAGCCCCAGCTGCGACCCTTTCGGCAAGACAAATGCGCTAGGAACTTTTCTTTTAAGAATTATTAAGCGTTCACGGGCATCGATTGGAGGATATGTACCTTCCAGCAATCTAACAATGGCTACTAATCCAGAACCTGCACTCTGCTCTGCGTTGAGTGCGTAATGGTTGAGTATTGCCGTAGCAAGCCCTAACTCATGCTGATTAAGGCAAGGACCAATTTTAAGAGTCTGAAGTTTGACAAAATCCGATCCTAAGCCGGTGTCAGATTTGGGAGGAGAGCTGACATTTCGCAGCGTAGAGTCATTAATAACAGAGGTTTCCGTCCCCCTGTCTACAGACTGTCGAGCACCCTGCTCCGCTGTCAATTCGGCGGTTGCTATCAATGCTTTGGACGGATTTGCACCAGACATCGTCAATGATTGAGTCAGCTTCTGGTAATATTCAGGAACATCTTCTGGACAGCGAGAAGGCTGAATATTGCCGGACAACGCAAGCAATTGGTAAGCAGCGAGCGTTGTATTTATATCAACACTGATCAACTGTACAGCAGATTGGAAATAATCATTTTCGGCGCTGAGTACGTCCAGTAAACTGCGCTGCGAGACTGAAAATTATTTCAAATAAGCATCGAAGGTTTTGCGACTGAAATTCACGGCATCAAGATAGGCTGTTCTCTGCCGCTGCAAAGAAACATAATTCGCCCAAGCAGTTGCAGTTTCTTCGGCTAGCTCAGCCAATTTTGCGCTGTGCTTCGCTCGGCTCTGATTCTTACGTGAGCGCGCTGCACTTACACCCGCCCTATCCGCCCCTCCATTAAACAGATTCCAGCGTAGATTAAGCATGGCCGCGTTGCTATTCTGCCACGATTGATTTCCCTCTAACTGATCGTTATAGCGACTACTCAATTCAAGATCAATTTTAGGCTTATAGTTGACACGTGCCAGAGACAATCGAGAAGTGGCCTCTGCCATTTCAGCAGCAACAGCCAGCAGTTCTGGGTTACGCTGCTCCAGTTGTTGAAGAATCGACGTAAGATCCCCCGGCAACGTTTCTGGATCTGCAGCGTAAGCCAGTTTTCCAGGAGACGTCCCTACCACCTGAGTATAATTGGCAATAGCACGATTGAGATCTGCCTGGTTTAAATAAAGGGTTGACTCAGCCCGCGCCAGACGCGCCTGCGACTGGGTTACGTCAGCAATACTGCCAGCCCCCGCCTGCTCACGTTCCGCTAATGATTGATAAATGTCGCGATGAATTTGTAGATTTTTTTCAGATAATGAAATTATTTCTCGCTGCCGAAAAACATCCAGATGGGCCGTTATCGAATCCAGTGCAACCGAGTGCGCTGTTGCCTTCGTCCAATAATCAGCTGAACTGAGCAGAGCCTTGCGGATAGAGACCTGGCTGCCAGTTTCACCGCCATCATAAATTTTTTGGGTCAACCGGAGCGTTGCATCGCCGCGTGAATTCCAATCACTATCGTTCGGGTCAGCCCCCGGTCGACGCGTCACATCATCACTGAATTGGCCGGCTCCATAGCCTAGTAGCAGATCGACAGAAGGGAGATAGCCACTTTTTGCTTGTTTCAGGTCATATTCAAGAGCCTGATAATTATGATTTAAAGCTTGTAGTTGCGGATTACTTGAAAGTGCCTGTTCGACAGACTGATAGAGCGTAGTTGCTCCAGCAGAGAGAGCTGTGATTGCCAGGAGGATATTGGCAAACAGCAGGGAGTTGAAGAAAAGATTTTTGCCCTTAAATACCATAGTGGTTTATCATAATATAAAATTAATTAAATATTCAACCTAAAATACTTTCTGCAACCTCTTTAAACTGTTCCGCAGCGACTTTTCGCACATTAATACACTGATCCAAAGTTAGATTTGTTGCAGCCCAGGCATTTTGGTTCACCTTATAGGCTCCTTCGTCAAAAACACCCTCCTCCAGATCAGCCTGTACCAACAAAGAAGCAACATGCAACAAGCTGGTTTCAAATAGAAACTGTTTTATTTTCCCCGGCTCAGTATGAAATGTAATGGGGATCTGCAAACTCTTCGGCAGTAACCACTCTTTCAACATCATTCCCCCCACTGCAGCATAATCAAAACCAAGCTGTTCCCTTTCAACTAAATAGAGGGCTTTTTGTTCATCATGTGCACGTAAAATAGCTTGTTGTGCTTGATCAGGGATGCCCAGATACATAAATAAATGGCCGAGATCGGCAAGCAAACCGATCAGGAACAAGCGCTCACATTCGACATCACATTCAATCGCCAGCTGGCGAGCTGTTACTGCACAATAGATGCTACGCTGCCAAAATTGTTTCATATTAATGACATCACTCAGGACGCCGTCAAAAGCTCCTGCAACCGAAGCACAAAGAACGATATCATGGATCTGTTGAGCGCCAAGCAAACTGACAGCATGGCTCACTCTTTCAATTTTTGCAGCACGTCGATTCAGAGGACTATTGACAATACGTAGAAACCGCGTCGCTAAGCCAGGGTCATGGCTGACCAGCAAAGCAACTTCTGCCATAGTATAGTCAGGATTAGCGAGTAAATCCTTTAAACGCAGGTAAATTTCGGGCAACGTAATAAGTTGTGCCGAGTTCCTGATCTTTTGCATTAAATCTTCCATACCCATATTGACCTTAAATCACAGAGGAAACCTTGAATTCGGCAGCAAGCATAGCTGGAATCTCTGTTTGCGGAACAGGTCGTCCGAACAGGTAGCCTTGCAAATACTCACACCCCAGAGCGTGTAAATAATCGACCTGATACTGTTCTTCAACCCCTTCTGCAACAACTTCCAGATCCAAACTGTGAGCCATAGAGATAATCGAAGCGATCAGTTTTTCTGCATTTTTATCTTTGCCGATATCCATAGTAAATGAGCGATCAATTTTGACACAAGAGAGAGGGATGTCTCTCAAATAGGATAAAGATGAATAACCGGTGCCAAAATCGTCCATAGTCACTCGAATCCCCAGATCTTTAATTTGCTGCAACACGACAAACGTCTTATCATATGAATTCACCAGCGAACTTTCCGTCAGCTCGATCTCCAGAAAATGTGGCTCCAAATTAAACTGATTAAGAATTTCTTGAATTCGAGTGGCAAGATTTTTCTGCCGCAACTGTATCCCTGATAAATTCACCGCCAGAGAACCAATAATCAGCCCCTCATCCAGCCAAGTCCTAAGCTGTTGACATGCCTGATACAGCACCCAGTCACCTATTTGATCGATCTGTCCTGACTGTTCTGCAACCGCAATAAAATCGGTTGGTGGAACCGCACCAAGTTGATCATTTTGCCAACGTAGTAGCACCTCAAACCCGGCAATACGCCCGGTTGCACATTCAACTTGAGGTTGAAAATGCAATTGCAATTCATCGTTATCTATAGCTGCATGCAGATTACTTTCGACCTGCAGTTGCTTGGTGGCCATGGTATTAATATTCTGTGAGGCAAACAGATAGTGTTTGTCACTGTTTAATTGCTGTACATGACTGCAAGCGCTCACAGCACTACTGTAGAGGTCTTCCACCGTTTGCCCATCATGTGGATAAATACTGACACCGAAATAGGCAGTGGTGAAAATTTCCTGGTTTTTAATATTAAAAGGTTTGGCAAATGAATTTTGCAGCCGCTTCAGCACCCAGGTCACATGATCAACCTGCTTAATATCTGTCAACAAAATACCAAATTCAGTCTGATTGATTAATGAGATTGAACTGTCGCTTTCAATATCATCTATAACAGCCACAGTATCAACATCTTCACGCAGAACATCATTGAGACGGTTTCCACATGCCCTGACCAGTTGTTCAGCGGCGCTGTGCCCCAGCGTTTCATAAATCCGCTTGATCGTATCAATACTCATCGACAAAACCACGACCAGAGAATCTTTCCGCTTGCTTCTGGAAATTTCATGAGAGATACGATCCTCAAACAGCGAGCGGGTCGGCAGACCGGTCTGAATATCGTACATCTCAAAATGTTCAATCTCTAAAGTCCGTTTTTCCAACAACCCTTCCAGCTCTTGCACACGCTGCAGTAACGCCGGCTGGTTTTCTCCACCAGCTCCCCCCAAATCAATCGCCGTAGATTGTTGTTCGTCATGCGGATCAATAACAGCATTCAGAGTTTCTGATTTTCCCCAGTTTACAACTCGATTTCTTCCCCCTTTTTTTGCAGAATAAAGAGCCTTATCGGCCTGACTGATCATCTCTTCCGGCTTACTGGCTTTTTGTTCCAATGATGACACACCCAAGCTGACAGTAATTTTAACTCCGCCGCAAAGATTTTTTTCAATCTCTTTGCGTACCCTTTCCGCAATTTTATTGCCCTTCTCCAGCTCTAACCCGGGCAATACAACACAAAATTCCTCGCCGCCATAGCGACCGACCAGATCACTGTCACGGGTACATTTTTTCATGACATCAGCAACCGCCTTAATCACCTGATCACCGGTTGAATGACCAAAACGGTCGTTGACCGATTTAAATAGGTCGATATCCAGCATCAGGCAGGAAAGCGGCGATCCTTCCAGCCTGGCTTTAGTAAATAAAACGTCAAATTGCCGATCCAATGAACGGCGGTTCAAACACAAGGTCATAGGATCGCGATTGGCGAGAAATTCCAACTCCTCGCTTTTGTTTTGGATTTCTTCTTTACTCAACTGCAGCTGTTCAACCAGGTCACTGAGTTCAAAATTCTTTTCTTCCAACCTGGTGATGTCGTCAAATGTCACCAGACTGCCACGGCATTTCCCCGCATTATCCGCAATCATTGCTGCATTGACAGTCAATTTTATCTCATTGCCTAAGTTATCCAATAGCCTCATTGAAGCGCTCTGTTGCTCCAGACCATCCATTAAAACCTTGAGCCATGGCAATTGCCTGATCTGTTTGGCATTTTGACAATTGGCCCAACCCAGTTCTGAACCTTTCAGTCCAATCAATGCCTTTGGCGATTTTCCGAGCAATTTGGCAAAAGATTTATTTGCCATCAAGATCTGCTCTTTCTCATCGAGAATTGCAACCCCTTCCTGTAACAGGAGTTCACCCATTTTTTTACAAGCCAAACAAAGTTGGCTGCTCACACTGT
>JAOZOH010000210.1 GCA_029933365.1 Desulfuromusa sp.
TTTCATCTAAGGCCGCAACACCCTGATCTCTGCTACGCAATAAGCTGCCTGCTATACCAGATTTATCCGGTATCATATAAACTCGGTCTACCCCCAAAATCGAGAGACCTAAACAGAGTCTACGAACAATATTGGTTTTTTCAGCAATTGAAAAACCTGAAGCTGCACTTATCAGTCGTCTGATATCCTGCCCGGAAGCAGGGTTTGCAATGATACCCACAGTGGCATTGTCAACTATGTTGCTATCCATTCACATATCCCTTATTTGCGAACATTGGACGTTATCAGGTTGAGATTATCAAAATAAAATTTATGATTACAGCTGATGTCCTTAAGCCTGATGAGCGCAGACTTTGTGTCATTGTCGTGGAGCAGAAATCAGGCCCACACATGATGATAATGCAACTAGAAAATAGTGTCACCGCTCTTCCCATCCAGTCCAGGGTGACAGTCAAACCGGACAACACCGACGGCTGCCCGGCCTTTTGCCACCTCGGCAATTCGAGCCGCCCCTAAATGTCCAAAACCACCGCAAAGTTCTATGGCAGTGATCCCTTCAGCGATCAACTCAAGAGTCAAAACCTCAGCACTGGAATAATCGGAAACCCCAACAGTAACTAACTCAACTTCCGGCGTTACTATCATGCTCCGGTGTTTTTGTGATTCTGCACCTGGGGCAAGAAAGATAAATGCAGCTTTTAATGCCATAACAAATTTTCCTTTCTAGCGTATGGAAAAATAGACTTTTACCGGTCAAGACTTATGTTATTCACATCGACATAGTACCCGTTTGATCTTTAAAATGCGTATAATCAAAGAAATAGTGAGTTCAAGTAACACTTTGGAATTATTGAAAAAAGTGTGCCTAACTTATTGATAATTGTGGAATTTATTGAAAAACAGAACATTGTTTATTCAGGGCTATCATCGTGTTTAGCTTTACAAGACACCTTCTCTCAATTTTCACGTGATTACTCAAATCCTAATTCTTGGTGTTTTGATGCAATTGTTTGAGCAAGATTTTCGAGGGCTTCAAAATCAATATCAGTGGGAGTCCCTTTAATAAGAACCGGATCAAGAACTTCCACTTTAAGATTTGGAATCATACCGGCTAATATTTCTACCGATTTCCCTCCCCACCCATAGGAGCCGATGATAGATAGAAATTTAGCTTTGGGGCGTAAGGCATTGGCAAGATAAGCTCCATAAACAACGTTTGGATGAGGGCCTGAAAGCACTGTAGGAGTCCCGATAACAATTGTTCCCGCATCAACCAGAGCCATTGCAAGTTTTCCGATATCGGTGACAGTTAAATTAAACAGCTCAACATTGACCCCTTTTTTCACCAGTGATGCAGTTAAATAATCCACCATTAATTTTGTACTGTGATGCATCGAGACATAAGGGAGAACAACCGTATTTTTTAACGTACTACTGACCCACTCTTTATGGGCATCAATAATAAACGATGGCCGGGGATAAATCTGTCCATGGCTGGGAGCAATAAGGTCTATATCGTATGCGGAAATTTTTTCCAGATTTTTATTAATGATCATCCGGAAGGGCATCATAACCTCAGCATAGTAGCGTTTAGCTGCTTCATACACACGCGCTTCATCGGTTACAAAAAGATCTGTCGTCGCAATATGCGCACCAAAGAAATCACAGCTGAATAAGATTTTATCCTCTTTTAAATAAGCGACCATGGTTTCAGGCCAGTGGACCCAGGGAGTGTATATGAATTCTAACGTCTTATCTCCAAGAGAGAGGGTTTCTCCATCACTGACCGTGATTATAGATTCCTCAGCTATCGGGAGGATATCCATAAGAAGCCCTTTTGCTTTGGAGCTGGTGATCAATTTCGCATCAGGATAGCGGGAGAGTACTTGAGGGATACTGCCTGAGTGATCTTGCTCAGCATGCAGGGAGATGACATAATCAAGCTTAGGAACATTTTTGAGTTGATCCTCTAGCTCATGGAAATGAGAGGATTCAACAGTATCAATTAAAACCGTTTTTTCACTGCCCTCAATCAAATAAGCGTTGTAACTTGTTCCATCAGGAAGCGGAATAAGTGCGTCAAACAGACGGCTGTCCCAATCGATAAAACCCATCCAATAAATATTGTCTCTGATTTTTCTCGGTTCCATTAAAAATCTCCCTATTGCATGCTGTTTGAGTATTAATCGTAACCTACGGTATCACAATCGAAGAGCGGTGCAGGTGATCGATTCCTGAGGAAATAGTCTCCAAAATAAAAAAACAGGGCGGTAGATATTCTCCCCCCCTTTATAGATTTTTCTTTATTCTGTCATGCCATCCTTAAATTTATCATAAACATCCTGGAACCCTTTTCGCATCCCGGAAAAACATTCCTGCTGTGCGGCTGTCATTTCATCCCAGCTGTGATATTTGCTGCCGGATTCGTTAATCACACTGACGAAAACACCTTCTACAATTTCAACTGATTCCCTGGCATTGATTTTAATCATCATGGGCAAGTTCTCCAATTTGTTTTTCTGCAATAATATATAGTAACACTATCCAAGCAGAATAATGCGCAGATCCATCACATTTGTGTTGGTGGGTCCAGTTTTATACAGATCGCCCAATCTGTCAAAAAAATTATAAGAATCATTGTTATTCAGATATTGTTGAGGTTCAAGCCCGGCAGCTTGCGCTCGTCGCACAGTTGTTTCGTCAGCAAATGCTCCAGCAGCATCAGTGGGGCCATCAGACCCATCGGTTCCAGCACACAGAACGGTGATATTCTCCATATTATCCATCTTGATGCCCGCAGCCAGGGCAAATTCCTGACTTCTTCCCCCCTTCCCTGTCCCTTGAATTCTGACCGTTGTCTCACCACCAGAGAGAATACAGACGGGTTGCTGTAAGGGATAGCCATGTAATTGAATTTCCCGGGCTATCGCTATATGGTTTGCAGCAACATCCCGGGTTTCTCCTTCAAGCATAGAGGAAAGCAGCAGGGTGTTGTATCCCAACTCTTCTGCTTTCTCTTTCGCCTTTAACAGGGCATTAAAATTACTGGCAACTATCACATTCTGCGTTTTTTTAAAGAAGTCCTGTCCCACTTTTGGTGTTTCGGCAACCGTTCCAGCAATACCTGACTCAATGTGGTGCAGCACGCTGAGCGGAATTTTATCCTCGATGGAATATTTGGCAAATATTGCCCTGCAATCGGCAAAGGTTTTTGAATCGGGAACACAGGGACCTGATGCGATACTATCAAGATCATCGCCGACCACGTCGGACAAAATCAGGCTGATCAGCGTTGCTGGATAAACAGCTTTTGCCAACCCTCCCCCCTTGATGATGGATAGATGTTTTCTGATTGCGTTAATTTCATGGATAGTGGCTCCGCAGGCAAGCAGAACTCTGGTTGTTTCCTGCTTGTCTTCGAGAGTGACCCCGGCAACAGGAAGCGGCATCAGAGCAGACCCCCCGCCCGAAATCAGGCAGATTACCAGGGTTTTCTCATCCGCAGACTTAGCCAGCTGATAGATAGCCTGAGCTCCATCCAAGCCATTCTGATCAGGAACCGGATGACCAGCTTCTTGAATTTTTATTCTTTGCAGATGTGCCAGATGTGCATATTTTACAGTGATAATCCCGGTAGCAACCCGATCACCCAAGATCTCCTCTATCGCTTCAGCCATCGCAGCACCAGCTTTGCCGGCTCCCAGAACAAAGATTTTGTCAAATTGGCCTAGATCATAATCCTGCCCGTCAACGGTTAATCTGTCACCATTGAGTTGACAAAAGGTCTTAATCGCGACACCAGGAGCAACAGCTTGCAATCCTGCCTGAAAAATATCTACTGCGTTTCGGCGTTCATCTGAAAGCTGCTCATTCATGTTCACTCCAGTATTA
>JAOZOH010000072.1 GCA_029933365.1 Desulfuromusa sp.
TCAGGTACTCTTGGGAATCAGACCACCGGTTGCACTTGGAACTTGAATTCAGGTTTTGTTAAATCATTTTTTCGATGGTAGCAGCTGTGAAATCTGACGAATAGTGTTGATAACAATTTTTCCCAGCTGCTTTTGCCTTATACATTGCAACATCAGCGTGCTCTAATAAATCTTCAATACTGTTACAATCACCATCGAATTCGGCAATACCAATACTCACGCTCACATGGAGTCTCTTTTCTCCACACAAAATTGGTTCAGACAAGGTTTCAAGAATCTGTTGAGCTCTGCATTCAGCATCCTGAACAGAGTGGGCAGACTGGAGGACAATAATAAATTCATCACCACCCAAATGAGCAACCGTATCGACTTCTCGACTATGTCTCTGAAGGCGTTGTGCAACCTCTTTAAGGACCATATCGCCAGCACTGTGCCCCAAGCTGTCGTTAATCTTTTTAAAATCATCTAGATCCAGAAACAAAACAGCACCCTGTTCTTTTTCCCGCTTTACATGTTGGATAGAATGCTCCAGACGGGCATACAGTAACAACCGGTTAGGTAGCCCGGTCAGTGGATGGTGGTGAGCCTGATACTCATGTTGTTCAGCTGTTTGCGTAATTGACTGTAAGTGTTTTTCTACTGCCTGTTCACGCTCAGTAATATCGACAAGAAAGCCCCTGACACCCGTAACCTTCCCACCCTGGATAATTTGATTGGAATACGACATGATCAAAAATATTGAGCCATCTTTTCTTAATGCCTGATATTCATTGACCTGGGAAGTTTCACCTTGGATTCGACCTGCAACATTCTGCCTAACTCGATCTCTATCTTCAGGGATAAACAACTCGAGACCATTCGATCCCAACAATTCATCGGCAGAATAACCAAATGATTCCAAAGTTTTGCGGTTAGCATAGGTTACCCGAACATTAACATCAGTTTCAAAAACAGCAACTGGCAACTCTTCTGCCAAACTTTTAAAGCGTTCTTCACTTTCCTTCAAAGCTGCAAAAGCTGTGCGAAGACTCTCTTTTTCCCGTTTTAATACAGATATCATTGTGATTGCCAAGGCCGTTATTAAAGCAGTCAAGACAGCTTCAAATTTGACGCCAGCAATAAATGCCTTAAACACGTAGCCAGCATTTGACAATTCTATATGTCCAAATAAAAGTTCCGATAAAACAAAGGCAGAGCTGAAAACGGCAATATATAAAACGAGAATAAAGCAGAACCAGGTAACTCCTAATACGGGCAAATTCTTGATTCTCTTTCTAATAATACTCAAAAATACCCAGGCACAGGGAATTGCGGTGATATGCATAACAATAGTTGTCAACAGATTGTCATAGGGGCCGCCTAGTGCAGCCAGCAAACCAAGTCCAACAGCATATATCCCGTGTGAAAGATATACGATACCAATGAGTGCTATGATTTCACGTGGGTCACTGACTCCGCCCTCAATCCCTGGGATAGAAAACGTTATGGACGCAGCCAAAGCAGCAGCAATCCCAAAAGAGATCATCTTGAGTATATTCATTTTGAATGATGACTCAGACACCCTATTTTCCCCAAGTACTTAAAACAAAGTTAATAACCAGTAAAGTATGATAATTCTAATAAATCGTCATATAATCTGATCCAAAGCTGATTTCTTAAGCAGTCCACTTACTTCTTCTGCGGGCAACGGGCGACTGAATAGATAGCCCTGCGCTTCATTGCAGCTATATTTTTCAAGAAACTTCCGTTGTGCGGAAGTTTCGATTCCTTCACCGGTAATTTGCAAATTCAAGCTATGCCCCATCGCAATAACTGCCTTGGTTATTGCTTCCCCATCAGGGTTTTCACCAATATCCCAAACAAAAGAGCGATCGATCTTCAACCGATTGATCGGCAGCCTTTTCAGATAGTTCAACGATGAATGTCCAGTACCAAAATCATCAATTGAGAGCTCGACACCAAGGGCTCTAATCTGCTGCAAAACGGAGATTGATTGTTCCGGATGCTGCATAATAAATCCTTCGGTAATTTCAAGTTCCAATGAGCCCGAAGGACAACCTGTCTCCAAGAGAATTCTTTCCACCATCTCAAGCAGATTTTTATGTTGGATCTGCTTACCGGACAGGTTAACTCCAATCCTCCGCAGCCCACACCCTTGCTTACGCCAGAGCATGAGTTGTTCACAAGCCGCCCGCAAAATCCATTCACCCATTGGAATGATCAGTCCTGTTTCTTCACTCAGGGGAATAAAGTCACCAGGAGGAACCAAACCAAGATCGGGGTGATGCCAACGCACCAGCGCTTCCACAGCAACAATATTTCCGGCAGGAAGTGCCACTTGGGGCTGGTAATATAAAACCAGCTCATTCCGCTCCAAAGCCCTCCGCAAATGACTTTCTAACAGAACTTTTTCAATAGCCGTTTCGGTAAAATCTGGAGAATAGAGCTGATAACAATTTTTCCCACTTTCTTTTGCCTTATACATCGCGGTATCGGCATTTTTTAGCAGGGTTTCGATATTTTCGCAGTCACCATCAAACTCAGCAATACCGACACTGCCACTCACATAGAGTTCATATTCACCCACGAGAAATGGTTTCTGCAAACTATCAAGAATTTGCTGAGCTCTGATCAAAGCACCCTGAACATTACGGATTGTTTGTAGAACAACAACAAATTCATCACCACCTAAATGAGAAACAGTATCAACATTGCGGCTGTGTTCCTGAAGGCGCCGAGCCACCTCTTTGAGTACCTCATCTCCAGCATCGTGCCCTAAACTGTCGTTGACCTTTTTAAAATTATCCAAATCGAGGAACATGACAGCACCACGGTCTCTTTCCCGTTTTACGTGCTGAATAGAATGTTCCAGACGGGCGTACAGCAGTAACCGGTTTGGTAGCCCGGTCAGTGGATGGTGATGAGCCTGATATTCAAGTTGTTCTGTTACCTTTTTAATGGAAGTAATATCAGAAAATACCGCAACATAGTTAAGAGTCTCTTCTTCTTCATTTTTAATAGAGCTGATCGTTAAAAATTCTGGATAAATTTTACCGTCTTTGTGTTTATTCCATATTTCACCACGCCATTGCCCTGTTTTTCCCAGTTCCTGCCACATTTTCTGGTAAAATTTCTTGTCATGTCGGCCTGATTGAAGAATTCTTGGGTTCTCACCGACAATGTCTGCTTCAATATATCCCGTAATGTGGCTAAACGCCGGGTTTACCGCAAGAACAAGACCCTCTTGATCGGTAATGATTATTCCTTCTGTGGTACTTTCAAAAACCTTGGCGGAAAGACGAAGGCGAGCCTCCTGTTCACTCATTTCTGTAATATCTTTAGATCGGGAAACGAAACCACTGACCGTACCGTCATCTTCAAAATATGGAGTAAAAGCTATATCCATATGGCGTTTCCCAATTTTGGGATAATCTACCCACACTTTGAAATTCAGAGGCCTTTTCTCAGCAAAAATGATGTCATGATATTTTAAATAATCTTGATAGCGTTCAGTCCCAATAATTTCTTTTGCCTGTTTACCAATTATTTCTTCCGTATCAGCACCATAATAACCCGCATAAACTGAATTGGCGGCAAGAACAACATGATTATGATCAAAAAAAGCAATCAGATCGGTGTTGGTTGAAAGAATCTGCTCATACTTTTTTAACTTTTCAATATACTTCTTACGTTCCGTGGCATCTTCCATCAAGTGCATCGAATAGAGATATTTTTCTTGCTGATCACGAATAACAAAAGACTGAGAACGATAAATTCTGTCACCGATTAAGACATCCAGCTCTTTTGCGCAAAATTCATCTTCATCATGCTGAATAGTATCATTACAGCCGTGCAAAGGGACATCCTGCCTGGGGAATAGTCTCCAATAGACCTGCCCAAATGCTTTTTCAAATGTGCACTCCGCCAGATCCAGATACGCTTGATTTGCCTTGAGAATTCGCCCTTCCTTATCGTGCAAAAAAATCGGTGAACTCACGGCATTAAAAGCATCACTCCATTGTTTTTCAGATAGCTGCAATTCATGAGTTCTGGCTGCAACCTGCTCTTCCAGTGATCGGTTCAGAGCCAGAACTTCAGCATGGCTCCCCTGCAATGCATGCTCGGCCTGTTGTAGTTGCAAGATGATGCTTTCCAGTTTATTTTGTGAAAACAGTATTTGACGGTAGATAAGTCCAATAAATCCAAAAACACTGATAACCGTCATAAAGACCCAAAGCATTTCAGTCTGTTGATTGGTTTTCCTTGCAACAACAATATCCCGCTGAAACACCATCAATTCCCGGTTGGCATCATAGGCAATTTTGTTAGCGTTTTCCGTCATCCTCACAAGTTGCAGATTGGTATGCCTGGCGTAGCTTCGTACCTGTTGTATAGCCTCATCCAGCGATCCTTCTCCTCGGCTATTAAGCAGGCGATTACGCAGCACCGTGATGTCGATCGTCTGTCTGAGTTTTTCTTCCAGAACGACCAATTGTGGCCGCAGAGTCAGAACTTCCAGATTGTAATGTTGCGTGTTTTTCGGGACATAAGAGATCGAAAAAGCTGAAGCATTCTTATCAGGGAGGCTTAGAGGCAATTCTCTGGATAAAGTTCCGCCATCGGAGAGGATATTCAATGCCGTTTGGATTTCAGAAATGGTCAGTTGCACATCAGCAAACAACAGATTCTGACGATCCCGATTCTTCTCAAGAAGGATCATATAATAATATGTAGAGACTTTTCTCAGGTTACTGACAATCAGCTCGCCTAAGTCTTTTTTAGCTGTCACATTCTGGACTTGAAAATCCATCTTTTGTTGAAAGGAACGAAAATTATTCTGACGTACAATCATCAGCGAAAAACCAGCCAAGACAACACAGAGGGTTAGCACCAAAGGAAGCATACCACGCACAATATAGCGGGATTGACTGCGCATTATTTACTCCCCAAATCCATAGCGTGAAAGAATAGCCTGCCCTGTGGAAGAACTCGCAAATGCTATATAACGCCGAGCCAATTCTAGATGGTAAGAGGTTTTCAGTAATCCAAGAGCCAGCACATGGGGAGGGGCAACTAATTCATCCAAGGGGACAACATCTACAGCATTTTCTTTATCTCGTAGCGCTGCTGCATACCAATTTAGAGTCAAATCTGCCCGGCTTTCCTTGATCGCATTCTCGAGATCTTTTGAGTCTGTCGCCAAAAAAAGTGCCTGTCCGACAGCTTTTCGATAAAGGCCCTCCATACTAAGGATTAATCTTGTCTCCCTGCCGATGGAGCCACTTTCTGGAGCTCCTAGAACCGTACGGTATTTTCCATTGATAAAATTATCCAGATCGGAGCAGATACGTAAAGGGTTGCCCTTCGCAACCAGGAGAACTGCTCGATTCACACCAACAGGCTGAGATTCTACGACAGTTCCCTCTGCCTGGCATTTTTCTATATAGCTCTCACTACCAGGCAGGAAAAGATCGCCTACCTGGTTAATATGAATGCCGCGATATAAACTGCCTGATCCATCTTTGATGATTTTGACAATGCAGTTTTCCTGTTGCTCAAAAATATTGGAAATTTCGCGAATTGCTGGAGCCATGGTTGTGCCACAGTAAATCAGCAGCTCCTTTTTGATGACACCTTCCTTAGGCTGATTTTTACAGGCAAAAAGGACACAGCTACAGAATAAAAGAATAGCAACGACTTCGATAATTCTTTTCAGCCCAACAGTGAAAACTTTAGAATTTTCCAAACTCATCATCACCCAATTTGATATCTTGATGAATCGGTGTAGCATCCATCCCCAACCGCTGACGGTCATGTTGACAGAGACAACAGCGACAAGAACAGATAAGACAACCAGCCCGACAATTAGCAACAATTAACATCAATATCAAAAAGTTAATAGCATTTTAATATTAAAAGCCCAACCAGTCGCGAATGAGTGCGTCAAGTTGGGCTTTTATGAAATTAAAAATATATTGGAAAGCTTAGTAGTTTATTTCAGCTCCAAGCTAAAAAGGTGTGCGGCAAAAACAAAAAATCTCATCTAACAACTTCACTTGTCTTTATTTCATCGGCCGACGGATATGAATCTCCCGCGCCAGCATGTCATCAACAGCAAACTGTGAATGACCAACCTTAAAAATATAACTGGGGAATTTTTGGGTCAGCAGCAGTTGACTACCAGGCAAAACCCCCATGCTCATCAACTTCTGCATTTTTTTATCATCACTTGCCGCAATATAAGCAATTTCTCCCGATTCACCTGACTTTAGTTCAGTCAGGGCGACAATTCCCGGTTGCCCTTGTTGTCGGGCCTCAATACAACATTCACCCGGTGGAATTGGATTACCGTGCGGGCAAGTGGTGGGATGATTCAACAAAGCACAAAGTTTGGTATCGACTCCCTGTCGCAACAGATGCTCAAATTCACAAGCCTGCTCATTTCCCTCATCCCCGGCAATTCCCAGGATATCCATAGTGAGGCGTTCGGCCAAGCGATGCCGGCGGACAGTCATCTGTGCTTCGGGGCGTCCTTCCTTACGAAGGTAAACCCGATCGCCACGAATTTCAACATAAGCTCGCCGTACCAACTCAAGTAACTCTTCTGAATCAAGCTCAACCTTTAAGGATGTCAACAGACAACCAATATTATCTCCCTCAACCGTCATCACCCAGAGGGATTCCAGAATTTCTTCCGCTTCCTCTGACAGTCTTTCTAACATAAGCTATCCTTTTCTTTTTTTTTTCAAAAAGCGACTTAACAACTTACTTGGCGCGGGGTTAGCGTAACCACAATTTGGACAATGGATTTTATGACACCCCCCTAAACAGGCACCACAACTTTTCCCACCAGCGGGAGCGCCGACTATTTCCTCTATGTCTTTATGACAAAAACCGCAGATCAAGCCAGCCAGCCCGTGGCAAGCAAAAATTTATTGAGAACCCAGCCAGAGGAAAAAGCTAATGTCGTGACAAACACAAATATCATTAAAGCAACCTTGATACCCCGCTCTTTTATCATCACCAAAAACTGGGCGACACAGGGAACAAATAGAGTCAGAGTCACTGCTGATACAGTTAATTGTGCCACGCTCAACACTCCTGATGTCTGTAGATCATAGAGACCTGCGGCACCAAAATCACGGCGGAAAAACCCAAACACAAATGCCGTGGTTACTTCAACCGGCAGTCCAATTGCGGTCACGACAGGACTAAAAGCATTGATCACTTTTTCTAGTGTTCCCGTCATTTTTCCCGCCCAGAGAACCAGCGAAGCAATCAAAAACAGAGGGAGGATTTCGACAAAATAACTTTGCATCCGGGTCAAAGTCTTCACTAGAACATTATGCAACTGCGGAAACCTTAGTGGAGGAATCTCCATATAAAAAATCGGGCTTTCTCCCGGCAATACCCTTGATGCCAAAAAACCAACCAAGAGAAAAATCAATAGTAAGAAAATAGTCCAAACAGCCAGAGCATTGGGTTCCGCTGACAACAATCCCAAGATCACACCAAGTTGTGCACTACAGGGAATCGCCAGCGCCAATAACATGGTCGCAATAATGCGTTCACGTTTTGTTTCAAGAGTTCGAGTCACAAGTGTCGCCATGGTGTCGCAACCGAATCCGAGGACAATCGGGATAACGGCGCGACCCGACAGACCAATTTTTTTGAACAATCGATCAACCAATAGAGCAAGACGCGGGAAATAACCAGTATCTTCCAAAAGCGAAAAGACTAAAAAGAAAGTCCCTACAATCGGCAACACCAACGCCACTGCATAACGAATCCCCAAAGTCCAAAGTCCATATTCACCAGCAATCAATTCAAACAACCAGTTAGCAGTCAAATATTTTTCCGCAAAATTAATCACCGGCGGGTTGATGTAATTTTCGAACAAATTTCCCTCAAGAAAATCAACTAAAGTTCCCGCACCGAACCCCCCAACAAACCAATAGAGACCGAAATAAACAATCAAAAGTAAAATAGGTGCCCCGGTCAATGGATTCATCATCAAACGGGAAAGCTTTTCAGAAAATGGCTCAGTCTCATTGATAGTTTGAGTTACGACTCCGTCGAGCATCTGCTTACAGGTTTTTCGCCTCTCCAGGCTGATCTGTAGATGCAAATCGGCTCTGCGACGAAAAGAAATTTCACGGATGACGTCAACCAAGTGCTCATAACTTTTATTGGCTTCTTTCTCCTTAACCAGCGCCTGGATATCGTCATCTTTCTGCATCAACAGAATACTGGTCGCACGACGGCTCAACCGGTAATCACCATGGATTAATTTTATTGTTTGAGAAATATCTACTTCCAGATCATAAGAGTAAACAAACGGGCGATAGGGAACCATCGCGTATTCGGAAATTGCCTGACGTAATTCATCAAGGCCAATCTTCCGTTTCATCACTGCACCGATCACCGGAATTCCAAGGTTTTTCTGCAACAAGTCAAGATCCAGCTGCATCCCCAAACGCTTCGCTTCATCGATAATATTCACAACCAGAACCACCGGCAAACCTGCTTCAATCAGCTGCAGGGTCAACGGTAACATCCGCTCGATATTGCGTGCATCCAGCACATGAACAACGGCATGCGGGTCTTCATTGAGAAGAATCTGCCGTGCAACCCGCTCTTCTTCAGTGATTGGCATCATCGAATACATGCCGGGTGTATCCAGAATTTCATAGCGTTGATCGGCTATCATGCAATAGCCACGGGAGACTTCTACGGAGGTGCCAGGGTAATTGGATACGGTGGTATAAGCGCCAGTAAGTGCATTAAAAACAACGCTCTTACCAACATTTGGATTTCCAACCAGAACAATTTTAGGCGGTGATATTTGCTGAGCTGACATAGAACCGTAAACTTTCGAGTAAAATAATAACGTTAATTCTGTTTGGAACACTTAGAACAAAGACCATAAAGTTCATGGCGATGTCGTTCAATCTTGAAATTAAACTTGGCTGCAATCTGCTCCTGAAGTTTTTCTATTTTCGGTTCAGTAAACTCAACAATCAAGCCACAATTGGTACAAACCAGATGGTCGTGATGTTGATTGACATCTAAAGGTTCAAAGCGGGTTTGTCCGTCACCAAAATTCAGTTCGAGAGCAATTCCACATTCTGCAAACAGTTTCAGCGTACGGTGAACTGTCGCATAACCAATTTTCGGATGATTTTTTCGCAGTTTTAAATAGAGATCTTCTGTGGAATAGTGAGATTTTGAACCCAGAAACGTTTCCAATATAACCATCCGCTGGCTGGTATTTTTGAGCCCCTTACGGCGCACATACTCATTAAATACAGCAATCTGATCCATCACACGACCTCCCTGCGGGATATTGAAAATGACAATCAGAAAACTAAAGGAAGGTGGGAAGAAGATCAAGAAAAAAGCGGTGAATATTAGCAAAATCCTGAGATGGCTAAGCAAAAATTTCGCCCTACAAGACATAGTGATTTTTCAGGAGCGAAGACCTACATACGGTAGGTCGAAATCCTGAAAAAACACTGTAACGCCGTAGGGTGGACTTTTTGCGACGCTATCAACCGAGAGTGGGTGGAAAGATTTGATAGAGAAATCCAGCGATCCGACTGAAGAGATCAAAAAACAACAAAACACCCGCAATCATCAGCAGGACTCCGGTCACAAGTTCGACAATGCGAATATGTTTTTTGAAGCGGTCAAAGAATCCCAGGAAGGAATGAAACAACAGCCCAGAAATAAAAAATGGGAGACCAAGACCTGCTGAATAGCTGGTCAAAAGAACAATACCTTTACCGACGCCACCAGAACTGCCAGCAGCAATTGCCAGAATAGCCCCGAGGATCGGTCCGATACAGGGGGTCCAGCCGGCAGCAAAGGCAATCCCTACGAGAAACGTTCCAATAAAACCGGTTGGTTTATTGCGCAGTTGAATCCGCTTTTCACCGAGCAACATACCAAAATGGAACAAACCACTCAGGTGGATACCAAACAGAAAAATCATCACCCCGCCGAACTTCTGGATAATTCCCAAACCATCATGTAGGTACGTCTGGAATGAAGCAGAAGCCAAACCGGCCAAGCCACCTAAGGTGATAAATACCGCTGAAAATCCAGCAATAAAAACCAGGGAATGAAAAACAACGGTCAAACGTACTTGATTACTGGCATCAGCCTGTTTTAACTCCGCAAAAGAGAGTCCTGAAATATAAGTCAAATAGGATGGAATCAGCGGCAGCACACAAGGGGAAAAATAAGAGAGTAGTCCTGCTGAAAATGCAATCCAGATTGTGACATCAGTACCAATGTCCATAGTGACCTCAGTAGACCCTTAACCGTTGAGTAAAAAATTAATAAGCTTGAAAGTTTGACCGGAGAGCCAATCACGACCACCGATGATTTTTTCCACCACGACACCATTGCGGTCAATAATAAAACTTTCTGGGAAACGGAAAACACCATAAACATTTTGTGCAACGCTGTCTTTATCAAGAACAATTGGAAAAGTATATGGCGTTCTTTGCAAAAATTTATTCACCGCCTGTTTCCCATTTTCATCAACATTGACTGCCAGCATGACTAAACCCTTATCTTTAAAGTCCCGGAAAAGTTTCTCCATCGAAGGCATCTCTTCCCGACAGGGTGGACACCAGGTGGCCCAGAAATTGAGGACGACTACTTTGCCACGAAATTGGGATAAACAGACTTGCTCCCCCTGCATATTGGTCAAAGTAAAATCGGGGGCTATATTTCCAACTAAACCACCCTGAGAAACCTGCTGTTCTGTCGTTGAATTATCGCAACCATTCAACAGCAAGACTGTAAGAAGAATTACAATCCCGAATATAATTATTCTAAATTGATTCATTTCTGGCCCTTATTGGAGTCAATTATTTAGTTTCACCCATTGCAGATTACGTAACAAGACCGATCAACAGCAGAGGTCGATAGCAAATCAGGTCCTAAGCAGTGTGGATACTATACTTTTCTATCCGGTAGAGTAAAGTGTGTCGGGGAATTTGTAGAAAAGCTGCACCAAATACTAGCTAATTAAGCACAAAAGAGATGTCTTTAAAATGAGGTCATCTCTTTTTTCTATTGGATAGACAGTCAATTTTATCTAAGCTATGCTGCATCGCCCGAGGGAGAAACTATGCAGCTGTTTAACGAAACAATCACCATTGTTCTGCCAATTTTTTTAGTCATCGGTCTGGGGACTTTACTCAAACAGTTCAACCTTGTTGATGAACCCTTCCTACGTCAGACCAATCGGCTCGTATACGTGGTTTTTCTCCCCTTATTACTTTTCTATAAAATTGGTACGGCAGATTTCTCCCATTTTTTCAACGGATCTCTGGTGATTGGTTCCTCCCTGGTTATCGTACTGGGGTTTTTCCTGACTTACCTCTATAGCGGATGGCGTCAATATCCCGCATCTCTTCGTGGTAGCTTTTGCCAGGGGTCATTCCGTGGCAACCTCGCATATATCGGACTGGCAATTTGTCTGAATGCCTACGGAGAGGATGGATTGACCAAGGCTGGTATTCTGATGGGTTTTCTGGTTCCAGTTTTAAACCTGTTTGCCATTCTCGCCCTTCTTCTGCCACACCACGGTAAAGATAAAGAAAAAACTCCCAGTTTAATCATACAAACGCTCTTAAACCCGCTGATTATCGCTTCCTTTCTTGGTATTATCTGGAGCTACTGGAGCCTGCCCATCCCACTAATCATCGACCATTCACTCAAAATAACCACCGGCTTAACCTTGCCTCTGGCACTTCTGGCTATTGGTGGGGGCTTCTCTTTTGCACAACTTAAAGGCGATTTGATCCACGCTGGTTTAGCCAGTTCAGTTAAACTTGTGCTGCTACCGCTACTGGCATTGCTTCTGCTAGTTCCTCTGGGGGTCGTCGGTTCAGACCTGGGTATAGGAATTTTAATGGCGGGAACACCAGCGGCAACAGCAACTTATATTATGGCTCAGCAAATGAGAGGCGATGCCGAGCTGGCAGGATCTATTGTCATGCTTTCAACCCTTGCATCCGCCTTCAGTTACACAGTCCTGCTGTTAATATTCAAGGGTACGGGACTATTATAAATTTTGGAATAAATTATGAGAGAAGACTATCAATCATTTGATATAGGCAATCAATTTACAATCTCGCCACCGGATATTTCACCGACCGAAAACAATCGCATCCAACTGATCATGGAACGGGGTGCGTTTGGGTCTGGTGAACATGAAACAACCCGGAGCTGTATAGAGATATTAGAAACTCTTCCAATAGCTGAAAATCAAAAAATACTTGATCTTGGCAGTGGCACAGGGATTTTGACAATTGCAGAACTGTTATTAAATTCAGGGCATGCCTGGTGTGTCGATATTGAGGCTGCGGCGGTCAAAAGTGGGCAAAGGAACTGCCAACTTAATCATGTTGATGGTGATATCACTCACGTGTGTGGGACACTTGATCAGCTTGGGGAGACAGGCTTCAACCTGATTCTAGCCAATATCTATGGTGATATTCTGTTGGATGTCGCAGAAAACTTGGTAAGCAAAGCTGCTCCGCAGGCACTCTTGCTGCTTTCTGGAATTCTTTGGGAATATAATTTCGATGTGCGGCAAAAATACCAAAAGCTCGGCTGCAAACTGATCAAAAATTCCTTACTGGATGAGTTCAGTACGGTATTATTGCAAAAGAACTAGCAGCCTGGGAAGACCATCTCATCAACAAGCTACTAAGCAATATCGTGCCAACATACCGATCGATTACGACCATTTTCTTTGGCACTATAAAGTGCCTGATCCGCATAATTGAATAATTTTTCCTGACTCTCTGAATCTTGTGGAAACGCCGCCACGCCCAATGAAATTGTCACAGGGACACCCTTCCCCTGAGAAGACAATATGAGCTTTTCTACCTTGGTCCGCAATCGTTCGGCCACATCCAAAGCTCCGGACAAACCCGTATCCTCCAGCAAAATTGCAAACTCCTCCCCGCCGATTCTGGCAGCTAAGTCTCCCGTTCTGACCACCTCATTCAACTGACTGGCAACCTGCTGAATAACCTGATCCCCAAAAGGATGACCATAAACATCATTGACCCGCTTAAAGAGATCGATGTCACAAATGATCAGGCTGAACGATCCCGCCCGGCGCAGAGCACGCTCATACATTGCAGTAAATCCACGTTGAAAGGCGCGGCGATTGGCAATCCCGGTGAGTGGATCAGTTATTGCCATCTGTTGAATCTGCTCGTGTGAATGTGCCAGATCAATCTTGATTGCAACCTGCGCAGCAATCATCTCTATCATGTCGCGGCAATTCCGGTTCAGCAGATCTTTGCTTTGTGCGGCAATAATCAATACACCGGTGATCGGTCTATCTTCCTCAAGTAAAGGGACGACCAGAACCGAGTTAAATGTATCAAACAGCTTCAATCCATTGATAACCGGTGCACGTCCCGCATAAGAAGATATATCTGGCAAAGTTCTCCGGTACTTAACCACCTGGCCAACCAATGAATCATCTAACACAAATTTATGGTGCAAAATCGGCTCTGAACAATCCTCAGAAATATAGCAAGGCTCATGATACTGATTCTGGATCAAACTGATCGCAAACAGATCAAAATTAACTATCAAACCAAGAGCTTGGTTCGCAGCGATATAAACTGATTTTATATCCAGAGCTGAATTTAATGCCCGTAATCCATCAAATACCAACTGTAGGGTTTGTCGTTCCACATCGGCAAAAATCAGGTCGCGAGAAAATAATAAATAACCCCTTATCTGCTCTGCACTGGCAGCAATTAAGGTCCGATCTATCGGTGACCAATCATCTGGACTGGCACGATCAACACATAAAATACCAAAGTTACCGGTTTTGCGTTGGTCAACCTCACCACAGGACAAACTTTGGGCAAAGAAACTTCCAACAGAAACATTATCGGAGCAATAAGGAATTGTAGGAGAATTTGTGTGGTAGGGAGCTAACGCGATTTCGCTGCGATCCTTCAACAGACCAACGACTCCAGAACCAACAGGAAAGGTTCCGACAACTAAATTATCATATTGGCTGGAGAACGCGTAGGTTGTTAACTGTTCAATCGACGGACCGGACCAGTAAAGCACGACAGATGTTGCATCAAGTGAGAGTCGCAGTATCTTCAATTGATTCTCAACATTGGCTCTAAATTGATGAACCACGTGCAATCGATCAGCAGAGATCAGTTCACTATCTTTTTCCAAAGAGAATGGTAAAACCTCAACAGAACTCATATCTGCAGATTGGCTGGAACTTTGTTGCCTTTGCCCGACGCGTTTGGAAAACCAGTTGGCCATATCTCAACTTTCAATAAAAAAAGGGCGGATCAAAAAGATCCACCCTTTATAACAAATTATCGAAAGCTTAAACCAGACTATTTATGCCCCGGTTGAA
>JAOZOH010000073.1 GCA_029933365.1 Desulfuromusa sp.
TGTCATAAACGCACAAAGCCCTTGCAAATAGGGGGGAGACCATATACGGACTATCCATGAGCCGACTGCAAATCCGGTTGTTTGGCCCATATTTCGACTCCTTTTTGCCCCATAGCTAAGGCTATGAGCCTGCAAACGTGTCAAAACCTGTTCTCAAACCTCCGAATTTTCGTTTCGCCCCGCATAGTCCGACAGGCCCCTAGACTTTAAAAAAATGGAAATGGAGTTAAGGCAATTCAAACGGCATGAACGATAAAAAAGGATTTTAATGGACGTTGTCATTGGTACTATTCAGGGATTTTGGGACATTTTAGTTGAATCTGCTCCATACGTTCTCTTTGGTTTTTTTGCCGCAGGACTTCTCAAAGCCTACTTGCCAGAACATCTGGTGGCAAAGCACCTGGGGGAGGACAATGCTGCTTCGGTTATAAAAGCATCCTTATTTGGTATCCCGTTGCCACTCTGTTCATGTGGCGTTATCCCTGCAGCAATTGAACTGCGTAAGCAGGGTGCCAGCAAAGGGGCAACATCTGCTTTTCTGGTTTCTGTTCCAGAAACTGGGGTCGACTCAGCGGCAATTACCTGGGCTTTGCTCGATCCCATGATGACAATTATTCGACCGATCACGGCGTTTTTTACGGCAATACTGACCGGACTTCTAATCAACCGTATCCCTGAGAGTTTGCAGCCAGCTGCTGAAAATGAGATCAAAGAGACTCACTGTTGCTGTCAGGAAGAATCCGTTGAGGGTTCTCTGCCGCAAGCGGCTAAGTCCCACCTCCAGCGTATTCGCCATGGGTTGGCTTACGCTTTTGGTGATTTGCTCGGAGATATTGGCAAGTGGTTGCTGCTTGGAATAGGCGCCGCTGGTTTCATTGCTTATCTGGTTCCCGGCGACTTTTTTATCCGCTACATGAATAATGAATTTTTGTCGTTAGTTATCATGCTGGGAGTAGGGATTCCTTTATACATCTGTGCCAGTGCCTCGACTCCGATTGCGGCTGCCCTGGTATTAAAAGGACTTTCTCCTGGCGCCGCGCTGGTTTTTCTCCTTGCAGGGCCCGCAACCAATGCTGCTACCATGACCATTGTTGCACGCTATTTTGGCAAGTACGCACTCCTGGTTTACCTGTTTTCAATTGCTCTCTGTTCTCTTTTCTTTGGCTGGTTGACGAACCGGATTTACGCTTGGCTGGATCTCGATATTACTGAGTGGGTCAGTGATTTTGGACATGTGACCGATTCGGTTTTTATGCAAGGAATGGGCGTCGTATTACTGTTACTTATCTTTAAGAGTCTTTACTCAAGATGAGCAACCGCTGAGGATTATTGATCTTGTGGATTTGAGCGACGATTGGTCAAATATACGCCACTACTGACCAGAAACACTCCGCTTAAAAGCGAAGCGGTCAAGGGTTCATCAAGCAACCAGGCTGACAGGAGGATGGCGCAGATGGGGACAAAATTGATGAATTGTCCTGCCCGAGTTGAGCCAATTTTCTGAATGCCTTGATAATACCAGACGAACCCAAGTACTGTTCCGCAGAGGCCAAGATAGGCCAGACTCAGCCAGGCAGTCAGGGAATAATTAACCATCTGCTTAAGCATCCCTTCCAGACAAGCTGCTGGAAACAGCAGAATCGTGCCAATCAGGGCTGAATAGGTCACGGAGATCAATGGCGAAAGAGTGCGCATGGCAGTACGTCCCACTAACGAGTAGGTCACCCAGCAGGCGACACAAGCAAAAATATAGAGATCGCCTTTTCCGATACCGCTGTGCAGGAGCGTTGCCGGATGACCCCGGGTGATGACCACGATTGCGCCACACACGGATAGAATGATCCCTGCAATCTTCAGCGGGGTCAGCTTTTCACCGAACAGGATCGCAGCAAACACAGCGATAACAATTGGATTATTGGCAATAATGACCGCAGCCCGACCTGCCTCAATCAATTGTAACCCGCGAAAGAAAAAGACATTATAAGCAGAGACACCGCTCAATCCGAGGATCAATAATGGCAACCATTGTTCTCGTTGCACGGGGGGTAATTTTTTGTGGGTGCGCAGGGTGATAATCAACAGCACGGCTGAGGCAATAGCAAAGCGGAGAAATGCGGCGGAAAAGGCTTGAACCTCCCCTACCAGCAGCCGCCCCGCAATGAAGGTTCCACCCCAGAATAGCGCCATCAGTAGTAGTTTTAGATAAATAGTGAACGTTGATTGGCTGGACATAGCTTGGCACTATACCCTGATAATTCCGTTCCGTGGTGATTAAATAATTTGGTGGTTATTGCTGGTTCTAGGGTTTAGATCGCAGAAGGCCAAGGTGTATTTTGCAGTAATGCCAATTCTGTAAAATCTAACTTGACAGACGCTTCTTATTCTTGTATTGCAGAAACGTTAATACTGTAATCTGAGGGATGGGTCATGAGGATGAAAATAAAAAAACTGGCAACCGTACAGATGGGATACTCATTCAGGTCTCGCCTCGAAGTCTCGGAAGGTGGCGGAGTTGCGGTTATTCAGATGAAGGATCTTCTGGATGACAACACGGTTGGTTGTGATAATTTGGTCAGAATCAATATGGAGGCCATGAAAGAGCATCACCTCGCACATAGAGGCGATCTGGTTTTCAGATCTCGCGGCCATGTGACCACGGCAGCGGTTCTTCTTGAAAATCCGGGTAAGGCAGTTGTCGCCGCTCCTTTGTTGAGGATAAGGGTGACGAAGCCGGACACGATTTTACCCGAGTATCTGAACTGGTACATTAGCCAGCGGGATGCGCAGATTTTTTTGACCAGCAGGGCCAAGGGAACGGTTCAGAAAATGATCAGCAAGCAAGCGATTGAAGATCTGGAAGTGGCGCTTCCAAGTCTGGAAAAGCAGAAAAGCATCGTAGCTCTGGCCACGCTGTCTGCTCGTGAACAAACCCTACTTCATACGCTTAGCCGTAAGCGGGAACAATATATTGGGGCAGTACTTATGCGAGTTGCCAAAGGAGAACGCAAATGAAAGCTACAATCAATGCCAATGGTACGGAAATAACTGTTCTCTCGAAAGGCGATGAGAATGATTACATCTCTTTAACTGACATTGCCAGATATAAAAATCCCGATGAGCCTAAGGATGTAGTTAAAAACTGGATGCGAAGTCGCAGTACCATTGAATTTCTCGGACTTTGGGAACAATTGAATAATCCTGATTTTAAAGGGGTCGAATTCGACTCCTTTATCCATGAAGCCGGTTCAAACGCTTTCACTTTGTCGCCTCAGAAGTGGATTTCCAGCACAAATGCTGTGGGGATAATTTCAAAGTCCGGCCGAAATGGCGGTACCTTTGCTCACAAGGATATCGCTTTTGAGTTTGCCTCCTGGGTTTCCGCCGAATTTAAGCTGTATATCATCAAAGATTATCAACGCCTCAAGGCAGATGAAAACAGTCGAATCTCTCTGACATGGAACGTAAATAGAATTATTTCTAAAATTAACTACAGAATCCATACTGATGCCATCAGGAACAATCTGATCCCGTCTCTCGTTTCCAAACAGCAGCAGGTTTTTACCTATGCCAGCGAAGCAGATCTGTTCAATGTGGCATTATTCGGCAAGACAGCTCGGGAATGGAAGAAGCAAAACCCCGAATCAAAAGGCAACATTCGAGATGAAGCGACCATCCAGCAACTCATCGTACTGTCTAACCTGGAAAGCATGAATGCAGAACTTATAAAGCAAGGACTACCACAAAACCAGAGACTGACAGTGCTAAACAAAATGGCCATAGAACAGATGACTTCCCTTTTAGGAAGCTCAGCTATCAAGAAATTACAGTAAACCAGGAGGACTATTATGAATAAGATTAATCAGAAAGACATCAACAACGCAGCATGGGCGGCGTGTGACACTTTTCGTGGCGTTGTGGATCCGGCACAGTACAAAGATTATATTCTGGTGATGCTGTTTTTGAAATACATCTCCGACGTTTGGCAGGATCACTATGAGGAATATCAAAAGCAGTATGGTGATGACGATGTTCGCATCCGCCGCAAGCTCGAGCGTGAACGTTTTGTTCTCCCGGTAGTGAAACTCACCGAAAAGAATGACGAAACCGGCGAAGAAACGGTTCTGGATGAATTCCCCGCCACCTATTACAGCCTGTATGAGCGCCGGTCCGCTGCCAACATCGGCGAGCTGATCAACATCGTGCTCGACCACATTGAAGAGAGCAACAAGAGCAAACTTGAAGGGGTGTTCCGTAATATCGACTTTAACAGTGAAGCCAACCTCGGAAAGACCAAAGACCGCAACCGTCGTCTGAAAACGCTGATTGAGGATTTCCATAAACCGCAACTCAATATGAAGCCGAGTCTTGTTTCTGAAGATGTGATCGGAAATACCTACATCTACCTCATTGAACGCTTCGCCTCCGACTCCGGCAAGAAGGCTGGAGAATTCTTTACCCCGCTGAAGGTGACCGAGCTGGTGGCCAAACTGGCAGACCCGAAACCGGGCGATCGAATCTGTGACCCGGCTTGTGGATCGGGCGGACTTTTGATTCAGGCAGCCAAAGAGGTGGCCCGCAACGCGGAAAGTGAACAGGAAAAGCGCAACTTTGCCCTCTTCGGACAGGAATCCAACGGCAGCACATGGGCGCTCTGCCGCATGAACATGTTTCTGCACAGCTTTGACAGCGCCCGGGTGGAATGGTGTGACACCCTGAACAGCCCCTTGCTGGTGGAAAATGACCGGTTGATGAAATTCAACTGCGTGGTCGCCAATCCGCCGTTCTCGCTGGACAAATGGGGTGCCGAAAATGCCGAAAGCGATCAGTACAACCGCTTCTGGCGCGGCGTTCCGCCCAAGAGCAAAGGTGACTGGGCATTTATCAGTCATATGGTGGAAACCGCCCTTGAAAAGCAGGGCCGCGTTGCCGTTGTGGTTCCCCATGGTGTGTTGTTCCGAGGCGCTGCCGAAGGACGTATCCGTGAAAAAATGATTGAAGAAAACCTGCTTGATGCCGTAATCGGCTTACCGGGCAACCTGTTCCCGACCACCAACATCCCGGTGGCGATTCTGGTCTTTGACCGCTCCCGTGAAAAAGGTGGTGCCCGGGAAGAGTGCAAAAATGTCTTCTTTGTCGATGCCAGCCGGGAGTTTGTCTCCGCTAAAAACCAGAACACCCTCTCTGAAGAGCATCTGGCCAGGATCATGGAAACCTACACTGCCCGGACTGAAGAGGAAAAATACGCCCATGTGGCCGAGTTCGAAGAGATCAAGGAAAACGATTTCAACCTCAATATCCCCCGCTATGTAGACACTTTTGAGGAGGAAGAGGAGATTGACATCGATGCGGTGCAGGTGAAAATTGACGATTTGGAAAAAGAGCTGGCAGCGGTACGGATGAAGATGGCCGAGAAGCTCAAGGAGATCAGCGATGAGTAAGAGTCTTCAACTCCCAGCAGGCTGGAAAGAAAAACGCTTAAAGGATGTCGGCAAATGTTTGACCGGCCTTACATACACACCAAAAGATGTAACTGACAACTCAGGACTATTAGTTTTGCGTTCGTCTAATGTTCAGGGTGGGAAGCTCGTCTTTAATGACAATGTTTATGTCAAAAGAGATGTGAATGTTAAGAATTATGCCCAAAGAGGAGATATCCTTGTCTGTGTTCGAAATGGAAGCAGCAACCTCATTGGGAAAAACGCCATTGTAATCGCAGACGGGGAAGGACTTGCCCATGGCGCATTTATGATGCTCTTCCGATCTAAACACAATCAATACCTTTACCAGCTGTTTAGCTCTGAAATGTATAACAAGCAGGTTTACAGAAACCTTGGTGCCACGATCAATTCAATCAACAGCTCTGACTTTTATAAATTCAGATTTCTATTTCCCCCACTTTCTGAACAAAAGGCCATTGCCGATCTGCTGTCCACCTGGGATGAGGCCATCGAGAAGACCGAACGACTGATTCAGGCGAAGGAACGGCAAAAATTAGGTGAACTTCACTCTCTCATAAGCAGCCAAAAAACTAATTCGACAATTGGTTCTTTTGCCAAGTCTGTGGTGAGAAAAGTTGATAAGCCTGAGGAATCCTATGTTGCTGTGGGTATAAGAAGCCATTTCAAGGGCACTTTCCAGAGGCCCGTCGAAGACCCGCGAACCGTAAATATGGATTCGCTATACAGGATTAAAAAAAACGACTTGATCCTCAATATAACCTTTGCATGGGAAGGCGCCATTGCGCTTGTGAAGCAAGAAGATGAAGAATGCTACGTCTCCCATCGTTTTCCGACATATGAAATAAAGAGGTCTAAGGCAGAGCCTTGCTTCATCCGGCAACTTATTATGTCGAGTCGAATGAAATATGACCTTTCCAATATTTCTCCGGGCGGGGCTGGACGCAACAGGGTTCTAAACAAGAAAGATTTCTTGAAGATGCCTATCTGGCTTCCAGACCTTGAGACCCAAAAGAATATCGGGGAATACCTTGGGGCAATCGATAAAGAAATCGACCTGCTGAAACAGCTCGCAGATAAATACAAAACCCAGAAGCGCGGGCTGATGCAGAAAATGCTCACCGGTGAATGGCGCGTAAAACCGGAAATCGTTAACCAATACGTGGAGGTATAATCATGGCTAAAGGTAAAAATCAGCATGTTGTAAGGCACCCGGACGGCTGGGCGGTTAAGGGCGCAGGTAACAGCAAGGTAACCAAGGTTGTCCGAACACAGACGGAGGCTATTAAAGCAGCGGAGAACATCGCCAGAAACCAAAAGTCAGACACAAAAATTCATGGACAGGACGGTAAAATCAGGGCTGGCAATAGCTACGGAAATGATCCGTGTCCTCCAAAGGATAGAAAATAAGGATTAACAATGCAGATCAAGTTTACTTATTGTAAGCCGCAGGCACTGATTCCGATCATAGGGCTTTTATGGACCGCTTCTTCTTGGATGCTCTCAAAGTTTTGGGGTTACGGTTTTCTTCAAGGGATTGGACCTACAGCGATTGTATTGGGATTTCTTGCACTTTATGACAAATGGTTTTGGAAGGTGCCGATATTAAGTTTCATAAACACAATTCCTGATTTAAACGGGAAGTATGAAGGCACAATAGGTTACCACTGGGATGGGCAAGATAATACAAAGGCTTGTGCGCTGGAAATTAAACAGACTTGTTCAAATATCAAAGTTAAAAGCAGTTTTAATAAAGATGGTGAAAACAGCACTCAATCAGCAAGTACAGAAGCCTTTATAAAAACCGATGAAGCAGGAGAACAGCACCTTTACTTTTATTACCGAAATCCCGGTTCTTTCAAAAATGGTGACACTTTAGATCAGCATGATGGAATGAACGTTCTTGACATATTGAAGGACAAGGAGGGCACAAAACTGAAGGGGTATTATTTTACGAACCGCAACCCCCAAACCATGGGATGTATGGAAGTTATCAAAATTAACGAAGGGGATAACTAAATGAATACACACAAACTTTTTTCAAATTTTAACTCAAAAATCCGTTTAGCAGATTCAAAAAAAAACAAACTGAAAAGCAACCGAAAAACCCTACGTGACAAAATAAGCTCCCACTTCAAGGAAAAAGACTGGGGAACACCAAAATTCTACTCCCAAGGTTCTTTTCCGCTTAATACAAACCTGAATCCCATCAAGAAAACAACTGAAGATGGAGACGTGAAAGAAGAATATGACTTGGACGATGGAGTCTATTTTATCTGTCCTGAATCAGATCGAAAAGAGCCCGCAACCTACCATGATCGCATAAAAAAGGCTGTAGATGGGCATGCTGAGAGTGTTACAGACAAAGCAACCTGTGTTCGGGTTGTTTATGTGGATGGTCATCATATCGACCTACCATCATATTGGCTTGAAAAAGATGGCAATACTCCCCAGCTGACTCACAAGTCGAAAGGATTTGTCGAGAGTGACCCCGAGGCTTTTAAGGATTGGGTCGATGGCAAAATCTCGCAAACAGACAATGTTGGGCAATTGCGTCACATTATTCGCTACCTTAAAGCATGGAAGAATTATCGCGAAAACCAGAATAGCAGTCTGAAGCTTCCATCTGGATTTATTCTTACGATCTTAGCGTGCAATCATTTTTCTGAAAACTCTCGGGATGATCTGTCTTTGAAAACAACCGTTGAAGCCATCAAAGCCGAGCTTGACCTCAGCTTTATTTGTTACCGGCCAACGGTACCGACTGATGAAGAGCTTTTGTCTGATTACTTAAAGGACTCTGTTATCAAAGAGTTAATAAGATTGATTGACTATGCTCAGAAGGCAGTTGATGCAGATTGTGAAAAAGAGGCCTCGGAGCAATGGCGGAAGGTATTTGGGGATCGTTTTCCGCTAGGTAAAGAGAAGGACTCTTCTACCAATAATCAAAAAACAAAAATTGAGCCAGCAAGAATCAAGGTTAGTGCCCCATGGTCATTGCGCTAACAGAACAAGATTCCAGAGAAATTAACTTCAATTATCCAATACTTAACTGTAGCAAGAAGCGAGGAGTAATTTGGGGTACCCTGGAATTATCCTGTTGGTATGATTCTGAACGTAATGAACTCATTTATAGTGAATTAGGGCCGAACCATATCAAAGATAGCTATGAAGTTCGGATCGAATTCAACGAAAAAGATAGCTTTGGGTTTCCACAAGTGTATGAAGACTCAGAGATCATCAAAAACTTTGCTTTGTCAGAAGGCATTACACTCGAAGACTTTCATATCAATAAGGATGATGCTGATAGCTGTTGTTTAGGCATATTTCCTGAGTACCGGTGGTCTAGTGCATCGGCGTTTATCCATGACAAGGTGATTCCATTTTTTTACTGGCAATCATACAGACGCATTTATGGCAAAGAACCTTGGAAGGGCTACTCTCATGGTCCTTCCGGGTTACTGGAAGCTATGTGTTTGCCTCCGAACGAATCGCCAAAAGGCTATAACCGCAACAAACCATGTCCCTGTGGGAGTGGACAAAAATATAAGAAGTGCTGTTTGATGCGAGATGCAGCTCTCAGAAGTAAACTGGCAAAAAATGAAAACTAACGGAGCGCCCTATGTCTGATCTAATCCCCAAACATGGCGGTTACCGCAAACTGAAGGGCTTCCAGGCAGCACAACTGGTCTATGACATAACCGTGCGCTTTGTGGATCGCTATATTAACCGCTTCAGCCGCACCAAAGACCAGATGGTTCAAGCAGCACGGAGCAGCTGGCACAGGATTTTGAAAACGAGGGTGGTTTTACGGAACGACTTTACCGGGTGCGTAGCGCAAAACGGAGAAACCAATAGTTGAGGGAGCTAATTGAATGAACAATTCAGAAATCCTGCTTTACCAAGCCCCTGACGGAAAAATCAAAATTGATGTGCGCCTGGAGGATGAAACCGTCTGGCTGACACAGACCCATATGGCGGAGCTGTTTGGTAAAGCAAAGTCCACCATCAATGAACATATCAAGAATATTTTTGCTGAAGGCGAGCTGGTTGAAGCTAATACCATAAAGAAATTCGGGATTTCCGAATTTCAGCAAAAAGCCTCGAATTTCTACAATCTTGACGTGATTATCTCCGTCGGCTACCGGGTGAAATCTCAACAAGGCACTCAGTTCCGCATCTGGGCGACACAACGGCTCAAAGAATACATCGTCAAAGGCTTTGCTCTGAATGATGACCGCTTCAAGAGCGGCAATTCGATGAACTATTTCACCGAACTGCAAGAACGTATCCGTGAAATCCGGCTTTCAGAGCGGTTTTTTTATCAGAAAATCAAGGATATCTACACCACCAGCATTGATTACGATCCCAAAACCGAGAAGACCATCGAGTTTTTCAAGTTTGTTCAAAACAAATTACTGTGGGCGATCAGTGAACAGACGGCAGCGGAGTTAGTTTATCGTCGTGCCGATGCTGAGCTGCCATTAATGGGGATGCTGTCGTTTGATAAAAGGGGGGTGTCCGTTCGTAAGGGGGATGTGAGCATCGCCAAGAATTATCTGAATGAAGATGAAATCAAATTGCTTGGTCTGCTGGTGGAACAATATCTGGCCTTTGCCGAAACCATGGCCCAGCAACGCACACCGATGTACATGAAAGACTGGATTGGGCGGCTGGATGCTATTATTCAGCTCAATGGTCAGGAACTGCTCACTTACGCCGGAAAGATCAGCCATCAACTGGCACTGGATAAGTCGGCGCAGGAGTATGGTAAGTACAAAGAGACGCAAAATCAGATTCAGCATGAAGAGAACCTGAAAGAACTTGAGTGTGATTTGAAACAGCTAAATCCACCAAGGAAAACAGGGGGCGACAATGAGTAACTTTCAAATCAATGAAAAATATCTTTCTCAAATCCCGGCTTTACAGCTTTTGATTGGCCTGGGTTTTGAGTATTTGACACCGGCAGAAGCGCTCCGCGAAAGGCAGAATAGAGCATCCAATGTCTTGTTGGAAAATGTTCTGCGCACCCGGCTTAAAGAAATCAACCGTATTCGTTACAAGGGAAGCGAATTTCTCTTCAGTGAGGAAAATATTCAGTCCGCTATCCAGAAGCTGAAAAACATCAAATACGACGGACTGCTGAAGACCAATGAGGCCATTTACGATCTGATTACACTCGGAACGGCCATGGAGCAGACCATTGAGGGTGATTCGAAAAGTTTTAACTTGAACTATATCGACTGGCGCAATCCCGGTCGCAACAAGTTTCATGTATCGGTCGAATATAGTGTTGAACGTTCTCGCTCAACGGAAACCGCCCGGCCAGATGTTGTTCTTTTCGTCAATGGTATTCCGTTTTGTGTGATTGAGTGTAAAGCGCCGCAGGTTGAGGTGGAACAGGCGGTTTCGCAATCAATCAGAAATCAGAATGATGACTATATCCCGAAACTTTTCATCTACAGCCAGATGGTGTTGGCTCTAAATAAGAACCGCGCCATGTACGCAACAACAGGTACTGCAGCGAAATTCTGGGGTGTATGGAAAGAGCCTCAGATGGATAACCGTGAGCGTGAGTTTGAAAAACTGGCAGCATTAGTCAACCAACCACTGGCCGAGAATGTTGTCACCAGAATTTCATCGACCTTTGATGTTAAGCCGGAAGCATTTACTGGTAACAGGCTGGTGACCGAGCAGGATAAGTCTCTGTTCTCCCTCTGCCGCCCGGAAAGACTTTTGGAGTTGGCGTGGAAATTCACTGTATTTGATGGCGGCATTAAAAAAATCGCCCGTTATCAGCAGTATTTTGTCATCAAGTCTACCCTGAATCGGGTAAAGCATTTTGATAGCACCGATTCACGTAAAGGCGGTGTGATTTGGCACACTCAGGGATCAGGAAAGTCGCTGACCATGGTGATGCTGGCCAGAAACTTAGCCTTAGATCCTGAAATTTTAAATCCGCGAATTGTTCTTGTAACAGACCGTGATGACCTTGATAAGCAGCTGGGGAACACCTTTGTCGCCTGTGGTCTTGAGGCGAACCGGGCGACATCGGGGAGAAACCTTCTGGAACTGGTGGCTGAAAAGAAATCGGGGATTATCACAACCCTCGTTCATAAGTTCGACAAGGCGTATGCGGTAAAGAAATATCAGGATGAATCTCCCGACATTTTCATTTTGGTGGATGAGAGTCACCGTACCCAGTTCGGTTCCTTTTCAGCCCGGATGAGGCAAATGTTTCCCCATGCCTGCTATTTAGGATTTACCGGCACTCCACTTTTAAAGAAGGAAAAGAACAACTTCACTAAATTCGGAGATCTGGTTGAGCCACATTATTCGATTACACAGGCGGTTGAAGATGGTGCCGTTGTTCCACTTCTGTATGAGGGGCGTCATGTGGAGATGACTCAAAACCGGACGGCTGTTGATCTGTGGTTTGAAAGGCACACACAAGGCCTAACCAAAGAACAACAGGCGGACCTGAAGCGGAAGTATGCACGAGCGGAAATGCTGAACAAGGCTGAGCAGGTCGTATACATGAGAGCCTTTGATATCAGCGAACACTTCCGTTCCAACTGGCAGGGGACAGAATTCAAAGCGCAGTTAGTAGCTCCGAATAAAGCGTCCGCGCTCAAGTACAACGCATACCTGAATGAGATTGGCATTGTCAGTTCCGAGGTCGTTATATCACCGCCGGATATGCGTGAAGGCTATGAAGAGACCGATGATGAGACAACGGATGAGGTTGTAAAATTCTGGCAAAAAATGATGAAGCGCTATGGCAGTGAAGAAGAATACACCAAGCAACTCATCAACCAGTTTAAACACGGCAGCGAACCTGAAATCCTCATTGTCGTTGATAAGCTTCTCACGGGTTTTGACGCCCCGCGAAATGCGGTCCTCTATTTGTGCAGGGTGCTAAGAGAGCACACGCTGCTTCAGGCCATTGCGCGGGTCAATCGTCTCCACGAGGGGAAGGAGTTTGGATTTATTGTCGATTATGCAAGCGTTCTCGGTGAGTTGGATAATGCACTTACCATGTACAGCGCATTTGAAGGGTTTGACGAATCCGACCTTGTTGGCACTCTGACATCGATTAACAGTGAAATTGAAAAGCTGCCGGGGCGCTATTCCGATCTGTGGGATCTCTTTAAAACGGTTAAGCACTCGCACGACGAAGAAGCCTATGAAGTGCTGCTTGTCGATGATGAGCTCAGAGAAGAGTTTTACGGCCGCCTTTCGGAGTTCGGAAAAACCCTTGGTATTGCAGTCTCTTCAGAAAAATTCCTCACCGAAACTGATGAAAAAACCTTGTCCAGATACAAGGCAGATCTTCGGAAGTTCCAGTCACTCAAAGCATCTGTCAAGCTCCGCTATGCAGAGGCAATTGATTACCGTGATTACGAGCCAAAGATCAAAAAGCTGCTGGATACACACATTCAAGCCAATGAAGTTGTTCAACTGAATGAGCCGGTCAATATCTTCGACGACAAAATGTTTAATCAGGTGAAAGAGGAACAAGGCGTCTACCAAACCAAGAAAACAACGGCTTCAAAGGCTGATACAATTGCACACGCTACGAAGAAAGTTATCACCGAAAAGATGGATGAAGATCCGGCGTTTTACGAGAAGTTCTCAAAGCTGATCCAGCAGGCGATTGAAGATTTCAGGGCTAAAAGGCTATCCGATCTGGATTATCTGAACAAAGTCGTGGATATCCGCAACAAGGTTGTCGGTAAAATGCATGATGATGTTCCGGATAAACTCTCCGGCAATGAAGATGCTATGGCCTATTTCGGTGTGCTTAAGCCTTTCCTTGAAAAACACGAATTAAGTGAAGAAGACCTTGAATCAGCTGCGGCTGATACGGCAATTGCTATTCATGGCATATTGGAAAAACACAAGAAGGTTCACTTCTGGGATGATGAAGACGCTCAGAAACAGGCGGTTAACGAGATCGACGATTATCTCTATGATGAGCTCAAGACGGAAAGAGGGATTGAATTGTCACTTAATCAGATGGATGACATTATCGAGAAGGTGCTGCAGGTGGCAAAGCACAGAAGTTATAAATAATGGAGGCATTAATCCATAACAACAAATACTCGGTTGTTTACGGGCGGAAGACCATTGATTTCAGTCTGTTGTATTGTGATAGAAAAACGATGGAAATTGCCGTGCATCCTGACAGTACCATTATTGTCAAAGCGCCCATGCAATCAGATATCACGTCGATAGAAAAGAGGATAATTAAGAGGGCTCGTTGGATTCTTAGACAGCTGAATTATTTCAAGCAGTTTAATCCAAAGACACCTGATCGCTGTTACGTGAACGGTGAAACCCACCTATATCTTGGAAAACAATACCGCTTAAAGTTAGCCGAGGGACCAGAAAGTTCCGTCAGATTATCTCGTGGCTTTTTTCATATCACTTGCCGGAGCGCGCCGACTCCGAGTGCTGCCAAGAAACTATTAAACCAATGGTATTCGGAAAAGGCACAACTTCAATTTGCGGAAAGCATGGATCGCTGCTGGCAGAAATTTAATGGTCTCGGTATTTACCAGCCAAAACTATCTATTAAGCGAATGCAAAAAAGATGGGGCAGCCTTTCAGACAAGGGCACAGTAACCCTCAATACAGACCTGATTAGAGCGCCTAAGGAGTGCATTGACTATGTTGTTACGCATGAGCTGTGTCACCTGAAATATCATGATCATAGCCCGGAATTTTATAAGCTCCTGGATTCTGTCATCCCGGGCTGGGAAAAAGTAAAGCATAAGCTTGAGATCAGCATGGTATGATCCAATCTTTTCCTGAGATCGTAGGCTTTTGTGACCGGGAAAATTAATTTGTTTGTGGCTTGAGCTTTTGTTGTTTGCCCCAATATTCATGTAACAGCAATGAAAACAGTAGCACTGCTCCAC